>CATKFJ010000242.1 GCA_949747725.1 uncultured bacterium | reverse complement strand
GTTCTTGAGCAACATCTTCTTTAACTGATGATTTGCGTTGGACGCGATAACGTACTCGAACGTGGGTTTTTCGTCGTCGCTCGGTATGGTATATTGCTCGACGGACTGAACGATCGCGGACTTTCTGTTTTCGCGGTACTGCTTTCTTATGCCTAAAAGCTCGGTTTTTACAAGCTCCATTTGCAGTTTTTTGGACGCGATGATAGCCTCTAAGCGCGCTATTTCGCTCCTGACGTCCGCAAGCTCTTTTTCAAGCTTGAATATCTCAAGGTGCGTAAGGCGCGCAAGACGCATATCCAACACCGCCTGAGCCTGTATTTCGGACAGTTCGAAACGCTTTCTCAACGCCTCTTTCGCGGCAGTCGTGTTTGCGCTAGATTTGATTATTTTTATAACTTCGTCGATGTTGCGAACGGCTATTACCAAGCCTTCCAAAATATGTTCGCGTTTTTTCGCCGCCTCGAGTTCGTATTTGGTACGGCGCAGAACGACTTCGCGCTGATACGCCACATAATACGCTATTATGTCGAGAAGTCCCATTAGCTGAGGCTTGCCGTCGGCAATGGCGACCATATTGAACGAGAAGTTTACGGCAAGATTTGTGTACTTGAACAGCGCGTTGATTATCTCTTTGGGGTTCACGTCGCGTTTGATCTTTATTACCGCGCGCATACCCACACGGTCGGATTCGTCCACAACGTCGGTAATACCGGCAAGCACGCCCTTTTTATCCTCGCGCACTTTTATTATGCTCTCGAGCAACTGCGATTTGTTTACGCCGTACGGGATCTCGTCGATGACGATTATCTTCTTGTCGTTGTCGTTTTCTATATGGAGCTTGGCGCGTACTGCTACCTTACCCTTGCCCGTTTCGTAGGCTTGAGTAAGCTCGGTGGGGATTATCACGCCGCCCGTCGGGAAGTCGGGACCTTTGATGATCTTCATCATGTCCTTGAGCGCGATGCGCGGATTGTCTATATACGCGATAACTCCGTCTATCGATTCCATAAGGTTATGCGGCGGAATGTTTGTCGCAAGCCCGACGGCTATACCCGTTGCGCCGTTCACCAAAAGATTGGGGAATCGTCCGGGAAGAATATCGGGCTCGAGCAACGTGTCGTCGAAGTTCCACGACCACTTGACCGTATTCTTGTCTATATCGCGCAACAACTCGAGCGCAAGCGGCGTGAGCCGCGCCTCGGTGTAACGCATAGCCGCCGCCCCGTCGCCGTCCACAGAACCGAAGTTACCGTGCCCGTCGACAAGCGTCGCGCCCATATTGAACGGCTGCGCCATACGCACCATCGCCTGATAAATCGAGCTGTCGCCGTGAGGGTGAAGTTTACCCAAACAATCGCCTACGATACGCGCGCTTTTTCTGTACGGCTTATCGGGCGTGATGCCGAGCTGATGCATAGTGTACAGTATGCGGCGCTGAACGGGTTTAAGCCCGTCCTCCACGCGCGGCAACGCGCGATCGAGTATGACCGATTCCGAGTACGGCACCATGGAATCGCGCATTACTTCTTCCATGGTCTGAGTAATTATCTTATGCGTGGTTTGATTTTCTTGTTCGTTATTTTGTCCCATAATGCACCTTGTGCAATTCGGAATTCGGAATTAGGAATTCGGAATTACGGTTATTTTAATTTTGTTGTTCGTTTGTTTTTTGTGTTTTCGTTATAGCGACAAGCAATCTGATAATTTCTTGACAGTCATCATTCATACTGTTAAACGCCGCGTCGTCTATATATTGACTTTTGTGTAACAAATCCAACCAATATTCTGTTTCGCTCGCTTCTTTAAGCGAAATCGTCAGTTTATTATAAAAATCGGCTTTACTGTAACCCCTCAATGCTTCGCATATATTCGCGCCGATACTCTTTCCGCTGCGCAGAATTTGTTTGGACATCACGCATTCGCCCTTTTCTTGGTTTAAATATTTATATAAACCGATTATTCTAAGAGCAAACGACTTGCTTTTTTCGGCAACCGCATTGTCATCTTTCATTGTACAATTCCGTTATTTTTCATCACGAGCGAAAGCGAGTCCGCAATTCCGAATTCCGCTTTCCGAATTCCGAATTACTTATTAGGATTAAAACTATCCACCTTATTAAAGTCCGCATGCTCGATTATATATTCGCGGCGCAGCTCCACGGCGTCGCCCATCAATACCGAAACAAGCTTTTCGGCTTCGGCGGCGTCCTCTATCGTGACCTGCATGAGCGCGCGGTTTTTGGGATCCATAGTAGTTTCCCAAAGCTGGTCGGCGTTCATCTCGCCCAGACCTTTATAGCGTTGGACCTGAGCGTTTTTGCCCATGCGCGACTTAGCTTCCGCAAGCGCGGCGTCGTCGTAAGCATACTCGACGTTATTGCCTTTTTCTATCTTGTACAGCGGCGGAAGCCCGATATAAACATGCCCCTCGTTTATGAGATCTTTCATATATCTGAAGAAGAACGTCAACAGTATGGCGCGGATATGATACCCGTCCACGTCGGCGTCGGACAGGATTATGACCTTGTGGTAATTAAGATTATCCACATTGAAGTCCTCGCCTATGCCCGAGCCGAGCGCCGATATGAGCGTGCGTATCTCCTCGTTTGCAAGAACCTGGTCGATACGTTTCTTTTCGGCGTTTAGCGGCTTGCCTCTGAGCGGAAGAATAGCCTGGTACGACCGCGCGCGCGCCTGTTTGCACGTGCCGCCGGCGCTGTCGCCCTCGACGATAAACAGCTCGTTATTTTCCGGCTTTTTGCCTGTGCAGGGCGTGAGCTTACCAACAAGATTGAAGTTATCTATCGCGTTCTTTGCTCTGGTGATCTCTTTTTCCTTGCGCGCCGCCTCTCTCACCTTAGCGGCAAGCATACCCTTTTTGAGTATAGCCTCGCCGACCGCAGCGTGTGCCGGATCCATAAAATAGTCCGCAAGAAGTTGCGAAACAAGCCCGTCTATCGCTATACGCGCGTTAGGATTGCCGAGCTTGGTTTTGGTCTGTCCCTCGAACTGCACGTTTGTCATTTGCACGGACAGCACTGCGGTCAAGCCCTCGCGGTAGTCGTCGCCCAAAAGGTTGGCGTCCTTGTCCTTGAGCATACCGACGCGGCGCGCAAAATCGTTCATTACTTTCGTATACGCCGCCTTAAATCCCGTTTCGTGCGTGCCGCCCTCTGTTGTGGGGATATTGTTGACGTACGAAAACAGGTTTTCGGTATAGGCGTCCGTGTGCTGAAACGCAAGCGACATAGACACGCCGTCGCGCTCGCCCTCGATTAGAATGGGCTCGTCGTAAAGCGTGTTGCGCGCCTCGTCGATGTACTTTACGAAATCGACTATACCGCCCTCATAGCAATACTCGAGCGAACGGTAGCCCTCGCCTACGCGCACGCGCTCGTCCACAAGCTTTATTTTAAGTCCCTTGTTAAGGAACGCCAATTCTTTAAGCCGCCGCGCTATCGTTTCGAACTGGAATATTACCGTTTCGAATATGCGCTTATCCGGCATGAACCGAATAAACGAACCATGCTTGTCCGTTTTTTCGCCCGTATCCAAAAGGCTGTACTTGGGAATTCCGCCTTTTACCTCGCCGTTTACTTCCTTCGACTCGAACTCCATGCGATAGGTCGTGCCGTTCTTGAACACCTCTACCTTTACCCATTCGGATAACGCATTGGTTACCGACGCGCCCACGCCGTGAAGTCCGCCGCTGTGCGCGTAATTGCTCGTATCGAACTTGCCGCCGGCATGGAGCTGCGTGAATACGACCTCAACGCCGGATACGCCGAGTTTGGGATGGATATCTACCGGAATGCCTCTGCCGTCGTCCTCTACCGACGCACTGCCGTCGGCATGAATAGTCACCACCATGCCCGTAGCAAAACCGTTGGCAGCCTCGTCTATGGCGTTATCCACAATTTCCCATAATATATGGTGTAAACCCTTTACACCGGTTGTTCCGATATACATACCGGGGCGAAGCCGAACGGCGTCCAAACCCTCGAGCACCCGTATATTACCGGCATTATAATCTGACATAGTATTCCTCCGTTAGAGCAATAGTAACAATTTATTTTAACACAATTCTACGGTTTTGGCAAGAAATTTAAAATGGTTAAAATTTCCAATTATATCAGTCCGTCGAACCCCGTTTGCCTGAGCGCTTCGTAAAGCACAAGCGCAACGGTATTGGAAAGATTGAGCGAACGCAAGTTTTTTGCCATGGGTATCCTAAGCGCTGTATCGGGATTATCGAACACGATATGCTCGGGCAAACCTTTTGTTTCCTTGCCGAAAACAAGATAGTCGCCGTCCGCAAACGCTATATCGGTATACCGCTTACTCGCTTTTTTGGACAGATAGAAATATCGACCGCCGCGCGTCTTTTCGAAAAACTCGTCGAGGTTTTCGTAGTACGTAAGATCGAGTTTGTCCCAATAATCAAGCCCGGCGCGTTTCAGTTTTGCGTCGGTTATTTCGAATCCCATAGGCTTGATTATATGGAGCGCAGCGCCCGTACAAGCGCAAGTACGCGAAATATTGCCCGTGTTCTGCGGTATCTCGGGCTGATAAAGCACTATATTAAACACGTCTATTTACCGCTGTTTTCTTCCTGTCTGTTCAAAAACCCTACAAAGTCCTCGTACACGACGTCTTTGTTTATTTCGTTCAAAAGCTCGTGACGACCGCCCTCGTACATTTTTACAAACGGGTCAAGCCCGTGCTTTCTGTACGTTTTTACAAGCTTTTTTATGAGCTTGCCGTAACCGCCCACGCCGTCGTCCGTGCCCGACGCTATCATCAACGGGAAGCCCGACGGCGTTCTTCCGCGGTCTTTAAGAATGCGTTTCAGTCCCTCGAACATCTCTTTATAGAACATGACCGAGCATATACCCACGCCGGCGCATTTCTCGTCGGCATTGTATTTTTCCACTTCGGCTTTATCGCGGTTTATCCAGCCGTTTACTCCGTCCTTGAGTTTTTTGTCGTAGCTCTCGAACGTGAGCTTGGCGAATATCTTGCCGTCCGCGTCGGGGCGCTTTTTCGCCTTGCGCTTGGCAAGGAAATGCCCGAACGACAGCGTGAAACCGCTCTGCATCGTAGTGCCGCAAAGTATCGCGCCGTTCACGTACGAATGGTATTTCTCGATGAATCGCTGAGTCAGTATGCTGCCGTAACTGTGACCGATAACGTACACGCGTTCCACACCCCAGCGTTTACGCGCTATATCCACTTCCATTTTAATATCGTCGACGGTGTTTTCGAACATGTCGGGATAACCATTGCCGCGCGCGTCCGCGTCGGTATCGCCGAAACCGCGGTTATCCATGCCGATAACGTTATAGCCGTTGTGACCGAGGAATTTACAAAAATCGTCGTAACGCGCGATGTACTCGCACATACCGTGTACCATGACCACCGCGGCACGGGGTTTTTCAACATTGTCCCAATATGTGACCGCTACGTTCTTTCCGCCCGTAAGCTGCAAAAATTCTGTTGTCACTGTCGTCTCCTATCATAAAAACATTGTCTTAGGTATACATTATACAATGACGGAAAATTTTTGTCAACCTACTTCTTTTGTAAAAGAAGTAGGCAAGAAAACTTTTAGGGTCGTGTGTTTACTTATGTTGTTTGTTGTAGGTTGCACCCGAATAGTTTCGTTACATTAGATACTATTTTACGCCACATTTAAATTCGGAATGCGGAATTAGGAATTCGGAATTTCGGTTTTTATTTAAGTAAATATGATTACTCACCGCGATAGCGGTCGATAATTCCGAATTCCGCTTTCCTAATTCCGCATTAACAATTTTCAACCCCTCGGAGGTCACAATGCAAACAATAGTATTCGCCGGCGGCGGCACTGCCGGACACGTAATGCCCAACTTCGCGCTTATAGACGAGCTTAAAACGGACTACAACTGCGTCTATATCGGCGGCGACGGCATGGAAAAAACACTGTGCCTCGAGCGCGGAATACCGTTCTATTCGATCCCCACCGTCAAGTTCCGCCGTGACAAAATGCTTAAAAACATATCCGTACCGTTCAAGCTCCGTTCATGCGTAAAAGCGGCGCGCAAAGCGCTCGACGAAATTAAGCCCGAGCTTATTTTCAGTAAGGGCGGCTATGCCGCTCTGCCCGTCGCGCTTGCGTCCAAAAATATTCCGCTCATCAGCCACGAAAGCGATTTCTCGCCGGGGCTTGCCACCAAGCTCGCCAAAAACAAGAGCGATCTTGTGCTGTGCGCGTTCTCGCCGTGCGCCCAAAAATTCAAGAACGGCAAGCATGTAGGCACGCCGCTGTGTCAAAAACTGTACCGTGGCGCACCCGACAGAGCTGCTTACGGCTTTAAAGACCTTAAACCGATAATCGCGGTAGTAGGCGGTTCGTCGGGCGCGCAGTCGCTTAACGACTGTGTAGTAAAAGCCCTGCCCGAACTGCTTAAAAGCTTTAACGTAATACACATGACGGGCAGGAACAAGTCCGGCGGCGAGAAACAGCACGGATACTGCCCTATCGAGTTCGAAAACAATATGGCGCGACTGTACGCCACTTGCAACGTTATGGTAACGCGCGCGGGCGCAAACGCGCTCGCCGAGGCGATAGCGCTAAAAGTTCCCACGCTCGCCGTTCCGCTTGAAAGAGCGTCGCGCGGCGACCAATTGCAAAACGCCGAATATTTTAAAAACCTCGGCGCTATAGACATCCTGCGCGAAACGGACATGACGCCGACGTCGCTCGTGAACGCGGTGTCCGCGCTCTACCGCAATAAGCATAAATATATTTCCGCGGCGTCCGGCGTTTCCGTCGACGGCACCAAACAGATCTGCGCATTGATCCGCGAAAAACTGAACAATTCTTCGCCGACCGAAACCCGACCTTAAACTTACCGTATCTCGCCTAACAGCTCCAAAATGGCTCGGATATCGTCTTCATCTTTCGTAAATTTCATAGGATTCTCCACTGCTTTTTGCATAGAGATAGTTTAATAAATCTACAATGAAATGTCTTAATCATGACCTGATAGGTCATGATAATTCGGAATTTTGTTCAATAGATTTCTCCACTCCGTTCGCTACGCTCACTTCGGTCGAAATGACATGGAAAATGGCGTGTCGCGCTACGATCGAAAGGACAAGCCTAACCATGTCATCCCGAGCGTAGTCGAGGGATCTATAATTCAGAATTCCTAATTCCGAATTTATAATTATATATTCACCGCTATCACATATATATCGCGACCGCCTATAGGCGCGGACAGTGCCGCGCCGCCCGTTGCGGACAGTACGAGCACTGTTTCGTCGCCGAGCCGATAGCCGCCGAAAACTTTGACGTCTGCCATATCGAGCACGAGCGCACGCGCCGCGGCGGTGTCGGTCAGTTTAAGCGCGGAGTCGGCCTTGCCCGCGAGCATCGCGCCGTTGGAATTGATGACTGCCGATACCGCCACTCCGTCCGCGGCGGATATGATCTTACGGCTGACATTGTTGTCTATTTCGTATGTGACCGAGCCGTCAGGGCAATCTAACACGGCATAATATTTATCGTTGCGGAAAAACAGGCGCGCGTCGGTAAAAATAAACCCGAGCAGTTCGCGGCGGTAGTTCAAAAACGCATAGTCTACCGTCACGATCGCCGCCACTCCGTCGCGCCGCGCAAGCGCGATGAACCCGTTGGCGTACGGCATTACGGCATACGGCTGCATTAGGTTTTCGCTCGAGCCGCCGTAGAAATGCGCCGACGCGTCGCCGCCTGCGGCAAACGTATAGAACACTATCGAGTCATAGCGCGGCAGACTATACGCGCGCGCAGCCAATATGTACTTATCGCCTAAACAGAAACAGTCGAAATAGTCGAGCGTGTATCCGCTCGATATATGCGTACTGCGTTCGCTGTTCCACTTCCCGTCCGCGCCGAACGAATATTCGGTCAGCATAAAGCTTGTGAGCGTGGGGCGCGTTATCACCGCTGCGATCGTGCCGTCTACCGTTATTATGTCCTCGACCGCCGCGCTCGGGCTTGCGACCTCGATCGTTTCGCCCGAAAAATCGGTTACATACAGTTTGTAATTTGTTTTATCGCTGTCGGCGTTCACTACCGTAGCGACGGCGAATCCGCCGTTTACGAGCTTTGCCGCGGTCATGCGTCCGTCATAGTATGTGAACGAAGTGATCTTACCGATATCGGAAACGGTGCATAAAAATCCGCCGTAGCTGTCGAAGTCGTAATCGCTTACCGTGGCGTTACCGAAAATGTACAGCGTGCCGTTTACGTACTGCGTGAGCAACGCCGTTTCGTCGCCGCTGCCCTGTATGTGCGTTTCGCGTATTACTTCTTCCACTGCGCCCGAGGTAGCGTCGCGAAGCTTTACATACACTTCGTCGGGCGGCGTGTCCGTGGGGTCGGTAACGTCGTTGCCGTCGATGTCCGGTCCCGACGGTTGCTCGCCGTCGGCTTTGCCGAACCGCGGATACAGCAATATGAACGCGACAAGCGCGGCGATAACCACATTGAGGAATACTATTACAAATGTCTGTTTCCTGTTTAAGCGCATAATAAAACCCCGACGGTTTGTTTTTGTGGGTTTAATTATACCATACAAAAATCTCGGGGTCATGTTACCGCAAAATATGTCAATATTTTCAATTCGGAATTATCCTATAGATCCCTCGACTGCGCTCGGGATGACATTCTGTGTGGAGTATGTCCTTTCGACCGAAGTGAGCGCAAGCGAACGCAGCGGAGAAATCTTTCTGATACAATTCCGAATTCCGAATTATTCCTCGCTATTTATCTTTTCTTCGGCTTGAGCGTAATACATC
>CATKFJ010000241.1 GCA_949747725.1 uncultured bacterium | reverse complement strand
CGTTTTCCACAAACGAATGAATATCCTCCGCGCCCGTAATATCGAGTTTGCCGCCGTCTATATCGCCGAGTATCGCTTGGAGCGCGGCGATGATCTTGTCGGCGTCGGCTTGAGGAATAATATTGCAATGCCCGAGCATTTTGCAATGCGCTATAGACCCCGTTATGTCCTGACGGTACATTACGCGGTCGAACGGCAACGAATCGTTGAACCGTTCGGCAATGTCGTTAAGCTCGGTTGTAAATCTTCCCGACCAAAGTTTCATGAGCGTCCTTTTAAAATAGGGATTCGGAATCAAGGATCGTAAATCGACATCCCAAGCGGTATATCGATCGTAACAAAAATCAATCGAACCGTTCCGAAAACGGGAGTAAAACGTTATTACTTCTTCTTTGTTGCGGCGCCGTTCTTTTCGAGCATTTTCGCTCTGACTTTAAGCGGAAGCCCGAACAGATTTATAAAGCCTGCGGAATCTTTTTGATCGTACACTTCGTCGGCGCCGAAAGTGGCGATGTCCTCGTCGTAAAGAGAGTAGGGCGACGTCATTCCTGCCGGAGTTATCTTGCCTTTAAACAGTTTGAGTTTTGTCGTTCCCGTAACATATTCCTGAGTGCTGTCTACGAATGCCGACAGCGCTTCGCGGAGCGGCGTGTACCATTTGCCGTCGTAAACAAGCTCGGCAAACTTGAGCGCGACATGTTCTTTAAAGTGTGCGGTGTCGCGATCGAGCGTGATCTCCTCGAGGTTTTTATGCGCAGCATAAAGGATAGAGCCTGCCGGATTTTCGTAAACGCCGCGCGACTTCATGCCGACAAGACGGTTTTCCACCATATCGTCAACGCCTACGCCGTGTTTAGCGCCTATTTCGTTTAGCGTTTCTATTATCTTTACGGGCGAAAGTTTTTTGCCGTTGACCGCAGCGGGTATACCTTTTACCCAATCGATTGTGACGTATTCCGCGGCGTCCGGCGTATCCTTAATGGGCTTGCTTATAAGCAGCATTTCATCTTT
>CATKFJ010000240.1 GCA_949747725.1 uncultured bacterium | reverse complement strand
TCGCGCCGCGGCGCGAACGGCGTCGCTTAGTCCGTTCACAAGCGTTATTTTAAGCTCGGGCATAAGCTTAACGGCGCTGTCGCGAACGTCTTGCGCCGCCTCGCCCATAGCGATAACCTCGGCTACGCGCTTATCCAATCCGTCGAACAGCTCCGAAAAATCGGTAGCCTTGCTCCGCCCTCCGACTATAAGGCACAGCGAGCCGTGCGTTTGTTCTATCGCCGCCTTGCATGCGGCAACGTTAGTTCCCTTGCTGTCGTCTATCCAATACTTGCCGAGCGCTTTTCCCACAAACTCCACGCGGTGCGGCGCAGGCGTTGCCGAAGACAGCGCCGAAAGTATTTTTCGGTTATCTACGCCCATACACTTAGCCGCCGCTATCGCGCATAGCGCATTCTTTATATTATGCTCGCCCTGCAAACGCAAATAGTCCGTCGGGCAAACGCGTTCGCCGGAAAAACAGAAAAATCCGTCGCGCACGCATGCGCCGTCGGGCGCGTCGCAAGCGGAACAGTTGATTATTCGTGCGTCCGTATTCAAACGGTCGAGCGCTTTTACCGGTACGTCGCCGAGGATCAGAAAGTCGTCTGCGGTAAGGTTTTCCGCTATACGGAGTTTGCAATTGAAATATTCTTCTATACTGCCGTGCCAATCCACGTGATCCGATGCGACGTTGGTTATTATCGCTATGTGCGGATGAACGCTTGCATTATACAGTTGGAAACTCGATAATTCGCAAACAAGCACGGACTTGTCTGTTTTTAACGCCGCCGTAGAAATAGGATAGCCTATATTTCCGCACGCCGCGCCCCCGACCAGATCGGCGATCAATTGCGTCGTAGTGGTTTTGCCGTTTGTGCCAGTAACGCCTATGACCGTCAGACCGCGTTCCTTCGCGATAGCAAAACCTATATCCACTTCGCCGATAACGGGTATATTATTCGCTTTGCAATAACCGTACACGGCATGGCTCGGCTTTATGCCCGGGCTTACAACACATGCGTCGTAAAGTTTACCGTCCTTTAAAACGAACGTTCCGTCGGCGTCCGCGCGCAGTTTTGCTTTTCCGCCGCAAGCTCTGACGGCGCGCACGGCGGCTTTGCCCGAAATTCCTTTGCCGTATATCAAAAAACGTTTGTCCGCAAAAATATTCATACCATATTGTATGAATCAATTTCGCAATTAAGAATTGCTGTCGGCAATTGTTACCGCTAAAATGCAAATGTCGTTCGATCCGTAATTACAAACCATACGCTACGTTTCAGTACAGCGTCAGCATGAGTGCGATCGTAACTATACCGCACACAAAAGTTATGAGCGTATAAACGACCGCTATCTTCCCTTCGAACACGCCCTTGCGTTCGAAATGATGGTGGAGCGGCGCCATTAAAAATACGCGCTTGCCCGTCAGTTTGAACGATATCACTTGGATAATGACCGTTAGGCTCGTTACGATATACATTATGCCTATAAGCAACATGCTGAGCGACATTTTGCCGAGTACCGCAACGCATGCAAGAAATCCGCCGAGCGCTAAAGAACCCGTGTCGCCCATAAATATTTTTGCGGGATGCGTATTGAAACACAAAAACGCACAAAGACTGCCGCACATGCCTGCGCACAATATCATCATGTTTACCGCGCCGTCGCCGACAAGCGCATCGGCGAAAAACGCTATACCGATCATGGCACAGCAAAACAGCGAGTTGGTAGCGGTAACGGACGCGGCAAGACCGTCAAGCCCGTCGGTCAGATTTACCGAATTGGTAAACGCGAGGAATATAAAAATATAATACACCGGCGCGAACCGCCCGAGCTCCACCGTCTTAGGCGCAAAAGGAACGTATACCGATGACCCTACATTGTCCGCATAATAAGCGAATACGGAAACTATAGTTGCCAACAGCACCTGAAATACTATCTTCTGTGCCGCCGAAAGTCCTTTGTTGTTTTTGAACCGAACCTTTATGAAATCGTCTATAAACCCTATAAGCGCATAACCGACGGTCACTATAAGAATAATATACGCCGTTTTATCGCCGTGCCGAATAAAAAACAGCGTCGGCAGCAACGCCAGCACGATAGACGCGCCGCCCATTGTTGGAGTTCCCTGTTTCTGCTTATGGTTGTCCACATACGACAGTATGGGTTGTCCGGCCTTCAGCCGACGCACAAGTCTGATATTCACAGGCAACAACAGCATACCTACGGCAAAAGCCGTCAGAAAACCGCAAAGCACTCCTATCAAAATCCGAACTCTCCGGCTATTTCGAGAACATATTGTTCGTCGTTATAAGGTTGACGACAGCCCATTACGTCGTTATATCTTTCCGCGCCCTTACCCGCTATTATCACTATATCGTCCTTATTTGCCATTTCTATCGCGGCGCGTATCGCCTCTTTCCTGTCAACGATGGGGGTATAGTTTTCACCGCCGATTTCCTTGATTCCGCCTACTATCTGATTGATGATATCGAGCGGCGGCTCGAACCGCGGATTGTCGCTCGTAACAAAACAGTAATCGCTCATTTGCGAAACGATCTTACCCATTACCGCGCGCTTTGTAGTATCACGGTTACCGCCGCAGCCGAAAACTGTAATGATGCGTGCCGGAGCGAACTCTTTTACTGCGTTCAGAATGTTTGCGATACCGTCGTCGGTGTGCGCGAAATCGATTATTACGCTGCATTTCGCCGTGTTTATTATGTTGAATCGCCCGTCGATCTTTTTCACGTTGCGTATGCCTGATATCACGGAATTCAGATCTATCCCCAACGACTGCGCCACCGCCGCCGCGCACAGAGTATTGTACATATTGAATCTGCCGGTAAGATTGAACTTGACCGTGCCCACGCTGTCCGCCATGTTTATGACGTATTTAAGCCCGTATGCGCTCATCACGGGATCGATCCCGAACACGTCGGACGGGTTTTCCACACCGTAAGTCACCGTCGGAAGCTTGGTCGTTTTTATTATCTCTTCGCCGAGCATATCGTCCACGTTTATCACCGCGGCACGCGCATGCTCGGGCGTAAAAAAACTGCGCTTCGCTGCGGCATAAGCAGACATGTCCCCGAAAAAATCGAGGTGATCGCGTGAAAAATTGGAAAACGCCGCAACTTCGTACATTATTCCGTCTATCTTGGAAAGTGCGAGCGCATGCGCCGAAACTTCCATTACCACATATTCGACGCCCACATCCGCCATGGTGCGCAGAGTTCTGTGCAAATCAATGGGATCGGGCGTTGTCAGTCCGGCTTCGAGTTTGGTGTCGCAATACTCTATGGCGTTGGTGCCTATCAGTCCGCACGAATGCCCCGACGCCTCGATAATGCTTTTTATTATATACGTAGTAGTAGTTTTGCCGTTAGTGCCGGTAACTCCTATCATTTTCAATCGCTTGCTCGGATATCCGTAGAACGCCGCGGCGGCATGCGCAAGCGCGACGCGCGTGCTGTCAACTTCTATCTGTATAACGTCGAGCGCAAGCCTGCGCTCGACGACAACGGCAACCGCGCCGCGCGAGATCGCTTCCGCGGCAAACGTATGCCCGTCGTTCTCCCTGCCCACAAGGCAGAAAAACAAGTATCCCTGTTGCACTTCGGAACTGTCGGTAGCAAGCCCCGTTATTTCTATGTCACTGTCGTGATCGAATATCTCGTTAAGGCGCATTACGTCCTCCTTAATGATTATTATATGCTTATTGTACCCTCTTTCTTACAATGCGGCGCGCTTTTGCAAACATTATCAAGATTCGACACTTACTTCTTTAGGGAAAGAAGTAAGCAAGAAACCTTTATGTTAATTATGAATTCGGAAAGCGGAATTCGGAATTAAAGATTTCTCCGCTCCGTTCGCTGACGCTCACTTCGGTCGAAATGACATGAACGGGGTGTGTCGCACTACGGTCGAAAGGACAAGCCTACACCAATGTCATTCCGAGCTTGTCGAGGAATCTATATGATAATTCGGAATTGTTGACCGCTACGCGGTGATTAAGAATATTTACTTAAATAATTATCCGTAATTCCGCATTCCGAATTATTCTGTTCCGCTTCTTATCAACACGCTGTCCGTTACCGCTATGCGCGTAGCAGGAACGGGGGTTTGCGCCGTAACCGTACCGTCTTCGCCTACAAGCTCGACATGCAGACCGATACGCTCGAGTTCGGCGACCGCATCCGACACCGACTTGCCAACCACGTCGGGCATAAAAGCGTACTCGGTTTCGGCAAGGCTCGGCGGCAAAGCAACATAGTCGAATATGTTTTGAAACACCCTGCCTGCATACGGCGCGGCAACAAGACTGCCGTAGTACATGTAGCCCTGCGGCTCGTCTACTATCATAAGGACGGCGTACTCGGGATCGTCGGCAGGCGCAAAGCCTATGAATGACGAAATATATTTGCCTTGAGCTATCGTTCCGCCCGAGTATTTCTGCGCCGTACCCGTTTTACCGCCTATGGCGTATCCGGCAACGCCTGCCTTACTTCCGCCGCCGTGTTCTACGACGCCGCGAAGATATTCGCGCATTTTAAGCGACGTCTGTTCGCTAACGGTCTGCCGCACGGCTACGGGCAAACGCTTGGCAAGATTTACGCCGTCATACGAATTCACTTCCGAAACCAAATACGGCTGATACAGCGTGCCGCCGTTCACTATCGAACATACGCCCGTTATAAGCTGTAACGGCGTAACGGCGACAGCCTGCCCGAAACCGATTCGCGCAAGATCGACCGTTTTGACGTTAGCCTTGTTCATAAGCATGCCGCTGCTCTCGCCCGAAAAATCGACGCCCGTTTTTTGCCCTAACCCGAACCGATCGAGCGCGTCGTAAAATCTGTCCGTACCCAGTCTTAGCGCCAAGTCCATAAACACGCAGTTACATGAGTTTTGCACGCCTTCGGCAAGGTGCTG
>CATKFJ010000239.1 GCA_949747725.1 uncultured bacterium | reverse complement strand
GGATGCCCAAAAACGGATAAACTTCTGCCCTGACACAAATTATTCGCCGATAACACCGTCTTTAAATAATTCGGACAATCTCAGATCAGCGATACTGCCGCACGGATGCGTGCTGTACACTTTAATATAATTAGGAGTATATCCCACATTATAATCGCCATCGCGATCCTCGACATAAACGCTTGCCGTTGTGCCGATATTATCATTTAAAAACTTACCGCGCAAATTCGCTTTTAATTCAAGCAAGCGACTTACGCGATTTTTAACTACGTCCGCATGCAACGGTCGATATTTTTTAGATGCTAACGTGCCGGTACGACTGCTGTACGGAAAAACATGTATATCTGAAAAACCGCATTTTTCTACAAAATCGCAAGTTTCTTCGAAATTTTTATCGGTTTCCGTAGGAAAACCGACTATAATATCCGTGGTTATACTCGCCGATACGAAATATTTACGTATCAAATTCACCTTATCTAAATAAAAATCGCAACTGTAACGCCTGTTCATGCTGCGTAATACTTCATCGCAGCCGCTTTGAAGCGATAAATGAAAATGCGGGCAATAATTCCCTTGTCGCATCGCCTCGAGCATAGCATCATCTATTATTTCACATTCCAACGACCCCAAACGCTTACGCGCTTCATATTTGCCAAGGGCGCGCAAAAGCTCGCCAAACGTAACTCCGATATCCCTACCGTAATATGACATATCTATGCCCGTCAATACAATTTCTTTAGACGAAATCGCATCGCATTCAATCATAATGTCGTCTATAGATCGAGATCTGCTTCGCCCTCTCAAATACGGAATAATGCAATATGTGCAAAATCTATTGCAACCGTCTTGAATTTTAATAAACGCACGCGTTTTATCAAATTTCGGGTATGGTTCATAACAATACTCGCACTGTTTTTCAACACTTTTAAGCAAATTGTCGTATAGTATTATATCTGATATAGTATTATAATCATCGTTTTCGCATAGATTCTTTACTGCTTTTACGGCGAAATTTACTTTATTGAGTGTGCCTCCTATCGCAACAACATTTTCTTGCTTAAATTTTTCATAGTTATTTTGTGCGCTGCACCCTATAACGATAATATTGCAATTCCGATTGAGTTTGCGCATTTTCGTAAGATATTGTCGTGACTTTTTATCGGCTTCCGATGTTACGGAACATGTATTTAAAATATAAACGTCGGCCGGTTCAAGACCTTCCGACGCATTATAATTAAACGTTTTTAGCGCGGCCACTATAGACGCGCTTTCGCATTGATTCACTTTACATCCGAGAGTAACAACTCG
>CATKFJ010000238.1 GCA_949747725.1 uncultured bacterium | reverse complement strand
GAACAGTATCGACAGCATTCTTCGTCCCGAGAATTTTGTAGGCCGCGCGCCCGAACAAGTGGATGATTTCCTGTCGGAATGTATAGACCCGTTATTCAAAGAAGAAAATTATACCCCGTTTGAACCCGATATAAGAGTTTAAAAACGCAATAACCCCCTTTGATTGTCAAGCGGTCGAAGGGGGTTATAAATTTACGAGCTTTTATCGGTATTGAAAATTTTATCGAGAAATATCATTGCTTTTTTTGCTTGACCGTATTCATCGCGGTGTTTTATGCGATAGTGTTTGCCGTCCATGACGAAATTCGATCCCGTTTGATGAAAATCGAATTCAACGTTATAATTCATGCAAGTCTTTTTAATGCGCTTTACCCAATCGAAATCACACTCTCGCGCATTTGCATACGATTCGCCGCCGACCGAAACCATATCGAATTTTCCGCTTGAAAGATGACGGTCAAGTTCTACATATTCCAAAATCGGAGCGACGAATATATATTTGCACTTTGCTTCGATATTGGCAAGGATAGGCAGTCGTTCGTCCGCACATCTTTGATTTTCGCATGAAACGGCTATTTTTACATTATCATAGCCGTTGCCCCAATCGTTCGGAATACACGAGTTAAACCGATGAATTCGTTTGGTACATATCAAAAAATTTATATCGGATCGTTGCTTAATCAAATTCCATGCTTCTTGACGCCAATCATCGGCTTCATCTATGAAAAAATCGGATGTAAAGCAAGTTGCAATATCGCATCCCGCCTGCAATTTATAATTTCCGTACCGATCTATCTTTATGGGAAGATCGAAATTGGTTTTCGATCGAGTAACTATTCCGGCATCCTTTTCGCGTTTGCCGTCAAGATAATACACATAACAGTTTTTACAGCCGTCGCTGCATTTATGACAGCCGTGCCATGGATTCCAAAGTCGATTGGCGGTGGTTTTTCGTGTAGTTATCATGATTATATGCATTATAACACAATAATAAATGTAAATCACGGGTTTTATAAAATCCGTGATTTTTATTTGAAAAATCATGTGGTATTTTTTGAAAATTTGTGTAATACCTATTGTAATGTAGAAAAAAATATGCTACAATTATGGCAGTTAAATAAGTAATAAATAGGAGTCAACATGAAAAAGAAAAAGTGCATCGCGATCTTACTTGCCGGAGGACAGGGTACAAGGCTTTTTGCGCTTACCAATACCGTTGCAAAACCGGCTGTGTCATTCGGTGCGAAGTACAGAATTATCGATTTTACGTTGAGCAATTGCACAAATTCTGGGATAGATACCGTAGGCGTACTTACTCAGTATCAGCCGCTTGTTCTTAATGAATATGTCGGTACGGGCGAACCGTGGGATCTTGACAGAAGTTACGGCGGGGTGCATACACTACCGCCGTATCAAGCAAAGGCGGGCGGCGAGTGGTATAAAGGCACTGCTAACGCCATATATCAGAATTTACACTTTTTAAACGAATACGATTCGGATAACGTGTTGATACTTTCCGGCGACCATATTTATAAAATGGACTATTCGAAAATGCTTGCGGAGCATACGGCACACAACGCCGACTGTACGATCGCTGTTTTTGACGTGCCGTTTGGTGAAGCGAGCCGTTTCGGAATAATGGATTACGGCGATGATATGCGTATTACGTCGTTTGCGGAAAAACCCAAAAATCCAAAGAGCAATCATGCGAGCATGGGAGTTTATATATTCAAAAAGGACGTGCTTGTGCGTGAGCTTATAGCCAACGAGGCGGATAAAACGTCGGTAAACGATTTCGGTAAAAATATTATTCCCAATATGCTTAAAGCAAACTGCAAACTGTATGCTTATTCATTCTCGGGTTATTGGAAAGACGTGGGAACGGTAACAAGTCTGTGGGAAGCGAATATGGACTTGCTCGGCGATAATCCGGCGTTCAACTTGGATGATCCGTCATTTAAAATATATTCTCGGAACGAGCCGCTTCCGCCGTCGTATATCGGCAATAAAGGCACATTTGCCAATTCCATTATGACTACGGGATGCGAAATTTACGGTACGGTCATAAACTCCGTTATCGGTGAAGGCGTAACTGTAAAAGAGGGCGCAATAGTAGAGAACAGCGTTATTATGCAGGGTTCTGTTATCGGCGAAAATGTTAAAATAAATTACGGTATGATAGATGAAAACGTGGTTATAGGAAATAATGCCGTTATCGGGGATAAGCAATCCGATAAAAATCATATTGCGTTGATCGGAAGAAATACCGTAATCAAAGACGGATCAAAGATTCAATCTGGAGAAATAGTCGACAACGGAGGTGCTCAGGCATGAAAACATTAGGGATAATATTCAGTAATCTACACGATAAAGACGTAGGTGAGCTTACAGCCGTGCGCTCCTTGGCATCCGTTCCGTTCGGAGGAAGATTCCGTCTTATTGATTTTGTTCTGTCAAATATGGTAAACAGCGGAATAACAAAAGTCGGCATAATCACAAAAATGAACTATCAGTCGCTTATGGATCATGTGGGGAGCGGAAAACATTGGGATCTTTCACGCAAAAACGGCGGACTTATAATGTTGCCGCCATACAGCGACAGAGAAATGAGTTTACCTAAGCACCGCTTTGACGCGCTTAAAAACATCAGTTCGTTTATCAGTCATTCCGATGAAGATTACGTTATAGTAAGCGACTGCGATAATGTTTGTAACATAAACTTTTCCGACGTGGTTCAATCGCATATTGAAAATCATGCAGATATAACGATCGTCGTGCGCAATAAAGATCTTGAAAATTCTAAATCGCGTACGCTTGTAAACTTAGATAGTGACGGACGAGTCGTTGACGTTATCAATACGGATAAGAAACGCGGCAAAAGCATGGTTTTCTGTAACATTTTGGTGATGAACAGGAAGTTCTTATTGCATATACTCGAAAATTCAGTTGAGCTGAACTATAACAGTTTTTCGAAAGACGTGCTTGTGCGCGGCGCTAAGGAGTACAGAATATTTGCTTATATTCAAAACGGTTATTTTGCAAATATCGACAGTTTGAGCAATTATTATAAACATTCGCTCGAATTGCTCGATAAAAACATTCGTGACGAATTGTTCTACCGTGACGGCGCCAATATTTATACTAAGGTTCGTGACAGTGCGCCGTGCAAGATAACCGAGTCGGCGCAGGTAGCCAATTCGCTTATTGCCGACGGTTGCGTTATAGAGGGCGAAGTTTGCAATTCCATACTGTTCCGCGGCGTTAAGGTAGCGGCAGGAGCGAAAGTATTTAATTCCATTGTTTTCCAAGGTTCGGAAATAGGTAAAAACAGCTTGTTAAATTGCGTTATTGCTGATAAGAGGGTAACTATACTCGAAGGCAGAACGCTTTCCGGTCACGAAACACATCCGTATTTTATTGCCAAATCGGCGGTCATATAAAGGAGCGATCATGCCTAAAAAAAGTACGACTATCGTTACTTCGGATAAAGCGAAAACTTCGAATACCGAAAACACTGCGGATAAGCAGCCTATTGCGGTTATAACCAAAAGCGCCAAAAAACTCAAAGAACAGCAAAAAACGAAATCGACTAAACAAAAGCGCAAGGTTTTATTTGTCGGCTCCGAAGCTTTTCCGTTTGCCGGTACGGGCGGACTCGGGGAAGTTCTCGGCAGTTTGCCGCAAGCGGTAAATAACAGCGGAGAATATGAGGCGCGGGTTATTCTGCCGCTGTACGAGAGTTTTCCTCAGCACCGTCGCAAGGATTTGGAATTTATATGTTGGACGTTCGTACGACTTGCTTGGCGTAATCAGTACTGCGGATTATTTCGGATAAAAGAGGGAAATACCGTTTACTATTTCATAGACAACGAGTATTATTTTAAACGTAAAAACTTGTACGGATATCACGATGACGGAGAACGTTATGCGTTCTTTTGCAGAGCTGTTCTCGATATGCTTCCCAGGCTTGATTTTATGCCGGATATATTGCATTGCAACGATTGGCAGACTGCGCTTGTTCCTATTTATTATAAGCTTTTTTACATGTATCGTCAGGAATTCGGCGGAATTAAAACAATATTCACGATCCACAACATAGAGTATCAGGGTTGGTACAATCGCAATACGATAGGCGACGTATTCGGTATACCGGAGCATGAGTTCGGCAGTATAGAGCATTTCGGCGAGATCAATCTAATGAAAGGCGCTATCGATTATTCGGATGCAATCAATACGGTAAGTCCCACTTATGCGCAAGAGATAATGACGCAGGAATACGCACACGGTTTGGATGGCGATCTGCGTAGAAATCAGGGTAAATTACGCGGTATACTTAACGGTATAAACACGGAAACGTATAATCCCCAAACAAACCCGTCGTTATATGCAAAATATTCGGCTGACGATAAAAGCGGAAAGGCGGCAAACAAAGCAGGGTTGCAAAAAATGTTGTGGTTGCCGATAGAAAAAGACGTGCCGATAATTGCAATGATCACGCGTCTTGCATCGCATAAAGGATTGGATATTGTTCGCGCAGCTTTGCCCGAATTGCTTGCGCGTAACGTGCAAATAGTTCTATTGGGAACAGGCGATCCCGATTACGAAAATTTCTTCTCGCAAATGCAAGAGGTTTACGATAATAAAATGCGCGCCGTTATAGCGTTCAATCAAGATTTAGCGCATAAAATATATGCCGGTGCGGATATGTTTTTAATGCCGAGTTTAAGCGAACCGTGCGGTTTGTCGCAAATGATGGCATGTCGGTACGGAACTATACCTATAGTGCGCGAAACGGGCGGACTTCAAGATTCTATTACCGACGCATATAACGGAGATTTCGGAAACGGCTATAAGTTCGGACGTTATGCGGCGGACGATCTGGTAAATGCCGTAGACAGAGCTATAGGTCTGTATACCGAATATAAAGATAAGTGGAACGGACTTGTAGATCGCGCTATGCGAACCGATTTTTCATGGAGCAGCAGCGCCAAAGAATATATCAAATTTTACAATGAGTTGATTTAGAGGAAAGCAAGTAAATAAAATGAAAGTTGTTACGATTTGCGGCAGTATGAGATTTTCAAATGATATTATAAAAATTGCAACCGAACTCGAAATTGATAAGGGGTATTGCGTTCTACAGCCCGTTTATAACTGCGACGAAAAAGTATTATGTGATAACGAATTGCAAAACGTCAAAAAGGCGCATTATAATAAAATCAATATTTCCGACGCCATATTTGTTGTGAATGTGGGCGGATATATCGGTAAATCGGTTGCGGAAGAAATAGAATACGCTAAAAGCCTTAATAAAGAAATTTTATATTTGGAATAAGTTGTTTTAATTGCTGTGTTGTTGAAACGTATATATAACGCCACGGGAAACATAGAACACAGAGCAAAGCACGATAAGAACCGTATCGTGATGTAGGGTAACAAATCTACAGTAGTCGGTAGGGTCGGTATGCGTTCAGCTGGTACTACTTGTTTAGCATTATAAAGTAAAGTTTT
>CATKFJ010000237.1 GCA_949747725.1 uncultured bacterium | reverse complement strand
TATGGCAGGAAATGCTGTCGAAATTGGAAGTCGAAGTCCATTCTTTGGGGTTTGACGTATGGATAAGACCTTTAAAGCCTATCAAGGTGGAGGACGGCATTTTGGTGCTTGTCGCGCCGTCGGGTGGCGCAAAGCAAGAGGTTACGGCGCGGTATATGCCGCTGTTTAAGCGCGCGCTCCGAGAGATTGAAGGCGCGCCAACCGGTATTACCGTTCTGTCGGAGGACGAGGCGGAGATAGAAAAACCTCAACCCGACGACCGTGCGTCGGTCGCGCCTACGAGCGCGCCGAGCGAGGAAAACACCGATAGGTGCATACTCAATCCCAAATATAACTTTGCCGATTTCGTAGTCGGAAAGTGCAATCGCATGGCGTATGAAACGGCGCTTGCCGTAGCCGAACATCCCGGCGAGATGTTTAACCCGTTGTTCATATACGGCGATGTGGGGCTTGGCAAAACGCACATAATGCAAGCGATAGGCAACGACTTGCGTTTATCCATGCCGCACATTAAAATGTTGTATGTTTCCGCAGACACGTTTATAAACGAATTTATAGCGTCTATTCGTACCGCCAACGGCGTTAATAACAGATCGTTCAGGGATAAATACAGAAACGTAGACCTGCTCATGATAGACGACGTTCAGTTTTTAAGCAAAAAACCGTCCACGCAGGAAGAGATATTCCATACGTTCGAGGCGCTTAAAGCCGCCGGCAAGCAGATGATATTCGCGTCCGACCGCCGTCCGCAGGACATACCGGATCTCGATAGCCGCGTGCGGTCGCGGTTCGCGTCGAGCATGGTGGTAGACGTGCAGCCGCCCGATCTCGAAACGCGTATCGCCATTCTTCAAAAGAAATCGCAGAAGGCGAAGAAAAATATAAATATAGAAGACCTTACATATATAGCCGAGCATGTAACGAGCAATATCCGCGAAATGGAAGGCGTGCTTACCAAAGTGATGTTTTTGTCCAAACTTTACGAACGCAAAGTGGATATGTCGATCTGTCAAGAGGCGCTCAAAGATTACAAGGTCCAAGAATGCGACGAGATAACGGTGGACGAAATAGCCGATTGCACTTGCAAGCATTTTAACGTCCGAAAAGACGACGTTATAGGTAAGCGTAAAAACAAAGAAGTAGTTATGCCGCGTCAGATAGCTATTTATTTGATAAACGAGTTTATGACTATGCCGCTCACCGCTATCGGCGATTACTTCGGCGGCAGAGAGCATACTACCGTTATGCACGCGCGCGATAAGATAAGCGCGCTTATCGCGTCAGACAACAAGATACGCACTGACGTAAACGATATAAAGGCGATGATACTTCGAAAATAGGTTGACAGACAGCTAATTATAGTGTACAATATTACTATATGGACAGTACGGTGCCTCCAAGTAGACCCGTCGCGATAACGGTCGCGTCGGAGCAGGAGCCGATCGAGGTGAGCGGCGTTTATGCCGAGCGCGACGGCGGTTTTGTTTTGGAGTTTTCAATAGAGCGGGATAGGTTTACGATCGATCATTCTCCGTCGACTACGCGCATTGCAGCGGTCGGCGGTTTGTCGTATGATATTTCGCTGTCCGAAAAAGAAAGCAGTACGCTATTATCTACGCCGTACGGCAATATACGATTTGCGGTAACGCCCGTTTTGCGCGACGTCGTAACGTCGAATGACGGACTCGCTATAGTTCTCGAATATGTGTTGACGTCGGCGGACGGCGAAAAGATCAAACGTTCCGTCGATATTAAAGTTCGTTTTTAATACCCGAAAGGGAAAGGAAGTTTATATCTATCATGAAGATCAAATGGCTGGGACATTCATCGTTCTTACTTACCGAAAGCACGGGGATCAGTGTTCTTACCGATCCGTACGACGAACGAATGGTCGGTTACGGTTATAATACCGCGCCGAAAGTGGATATCGTTACGATGTCGCACGGTCACGCCGACCATAATTTTATCGAGGCGGTAAAAGGCTGTAAGCAAGTATACGACAAGCCCGAAAAATTCGAGTTCGAGGGCAGAGTGCATATCACCGGCATAAGCACGTATCACGACGAATGCGACGGTAAAAAACGCGGAAATAACATTATATTCAAATTCGGCATGGACGGCGTAAATATTTGCCATATGGGCGATATCGGCGAGCCGTGCAGTCCGGAGCTTATAGAACGGTTATTGCCGGTGGACGTTTTGATGATCCCCGTAGGCGGTAACTATACTATAGACGCCGAGCAAGCCAAGGAATACGTCGATAAGCTTATGCCGCAGATAGTTATTCCCATGCATTACAAAATAAAACACTGCGAACTCGATATAGATAAAGTAGAACCGTTTATACGGTTGTTCGACGACGAGTATGTGGAAGAAGATATTGCCGAGCTTGAGCTTGACAGGATAGACTTCGACGAAAACACGCCTACTAAGCTTGTAGTATTGGATAGAACGTAACAGCCTTTCCGAAATTCACGATCGGGCGAAAGGCAGATCGCTGCTTTCCAAAAGCTCGCAGCCGACAAGCGTCGGGTTCGCGTAAGATTCCGTATCGTTAGATAACGGTGCGATAAAGCTGTAGCCGTCGGGAAGGTCGGACGGGGAGTATCCCGTTAAAAGTTTAAACATGCGGTTGAAATTGCGAATGGTGCCGAATCCGCAGAGGTCTGCTACTTCTGTAACGGTGTGGTCGCCGCTTAGCAGTTCGACCGCTTTTTCTATTTTTACGCAGTTTACATAGCGCGTAAAATGCACGCCCGTTTTCTGTGCGAAAAACCGCGACAGATAGCTTGCGTTCATGTTCATGAACGCCGCCGCGTCGTTCAGCGTATAGCCGTTATAATTTTTTTGGATCTCGTTGAATAACGATTTGAGTTTTGCGTCGGCTTTATCCGACGGTTTTTTATCGGTTGAAAGTTCCGTGCGAAAAATGTCGTGCATAAGCCTATACACATCGGCGGACGCTGCGAAAGAATATAAATGACGTTTTTCGGTCAGTTCGCGGAACAGCGAGGCATATACCGTATCTATTCCGTAGTCCGATCGCAAAACGGGCGAACAAAGTTCGGTCTTTTCGGCAAACCCGTTGATTATGCTTCTGTCGAAAACTATCGTGACGAGTACCGATTCGGGATCTACGGCATGAATGTGATGCAGGCTGTCGCTGTCTATAAACATAGCCATGCCGTCCGAAAGTCTATAGTTTATGCCGCGGCACGCGATATCGAGCGCACCGCGTTCCACAAATACAAGTTCGCAGTCGCTGTGCCAGTGCAGGGAGTTCTGTGAGTTTTTGTATTTGCCCACCCAAACCCGAGTTCCCGACGTGTAATTCCACTTTTCTTTAGTCGCGGACATAGTTTAAGTATATACCCAAATATATAAGCAGTCAATGAAAAATGTAAAAATTTTTCCTGTTTTTGTAAATAAAATTCTTGCTAATTACATATCGATTTGCTAAACTATCCTTAACATGGAAACCGAAAACAAACTTAACAGAAGTATTGATGAGCTGGTCGGCTATGCGCGATCGAGATTGGGCTTAGCCGATAAAAACGTCGATTATGTTCGTAACGGCGTGCTCGATAGGCTCGGCGTTGCGTTCGCATACACGAATGCGGCATGCGGCGATAAAAAGATATCGCAATTGCTCGACGAGTTTACCGCCGCGGCAATCGAAGCCAAACTGTTTGACGAGGGCGATGCGGAAAGAGTATGTGACGCCGTTATGGGCGAACTGTCGCTTATGCCCGAGCAATTGGAAGATCTGTTCCGCAGCGTCGAAAAGAAATCGGGGTCGAAAGCCGCAACCGATATGTTTTACAAATACTGCGTAGACAACACTTACGTCAAACGCGATAAGCTCGATAAAAATCCGCGTTTTGAAAACTCGGGTCTTATAATAACGATAAACAAAGCCAAGCCCGAGTTCCGCGACGCCAAAAAAGCGGCGGCAGGCAATTCCGCATTCGGCGGTTATCCCGCGTGCAGTATTTGTCACGCAAACGAAGGATTCGGCGGACGCGCCAAGCGCACGCTGCGTTCGATCGAACTGACGCTCGGCGGACAGCCGTGGTTTTGGCAATACTCGCCGTACGGATACTTTAACGAGCACGGTATTGCCGTCAACTATGAGCATACGCCCATGCACGTGGATTTCGGCACGTTCGGACGGCTCATGGATTTTGTGGATAGATTTCCGCATTATTTTATAGGCTGTAATGCGGCGCTTCCGCGTATCGGCGGCAGTGTGCTTGCGCACGACCATTATCAGGGCGGCGGCGAGGTGTTGCCGTTACAGCAGGCGGCGGCGCTCAAAACGGTAGACGACGTAAAGAGCGGCGCGAAAATAGAAATACTCGATTGGCCCGGCACTGCGGTGCGCATCGTTTCTCGATCGCGAGCCGATATAGAGAGCGCGGCGGACAGAGTGCGTGCGGCATGGGAGAGTTACGACGCGCCCGAACTCGGCATTATCCATGCGGACGGCGACGGTATCCATAACGCCATAAGCCCTACCGTAGTAAAAACGGATCGCGGCTATGAAATGACGGTCATATTGCGCAGTAACATTACGAGCGAAAAATATCCCGACGGCGTGTTCCACGCTCATCCGGAGTTCCACGTGATAAAAAAGGAATCGATCGGACTGATAGAAGCGCAGGGATTGTTTATACTGCCGGGGCGGTTGGAAAGCGAACTCAAGGCAGTTGCCGATTGTATTTGCGATAACGGAAAATTGCCCGAAGAGTTGCGAGACTATGAGTTTATTTAGGGCGAGATAGTCGCATTGTGCAACGGCAAGCGCGACAGAAAATCGGTCGAGCGCGCTATTTCCGACGAGCTTGGCAGCGTGTGTTACAGAATTCTGGAAAACACGGCTGTGTTCAAGGATAAAAAACAGTTGGCGCAATTTATAAATACTCACGTTTTATAGGGGATCATTATGAACGTAAAAGATTACGATTACAAAGTGACTGCCGCTGGCAGGGTGAATATAATAGGCGAACACATCGACTATTGCGGCGGCAAGGTTTTTCCTGCGGCGCTGAATTTGGTAAACACCGTTTATATTCGACCTAACGGCACCAATAAGGTGAACATTAAATGGACTACGTTATCGGACAGCGTTACTCTCGATCTCGATAAGCTTGACGAGTACAGAACGCTCGAGTTCGGCGACTATCAGGCAGGCAGCCTGCTGATGTGGCGCGAGGCAGGATATCCGCTTGTCGGGTGCGACATGCTTCAGGATTGCTCGGTGCCGTTCGGCAGCGGACTGTCTTCGAGCGCGGCTATAGAAACGTCCACGATCGCAGCAATGTGCGCAATAACCGACACGCCCGTCGACGCGGTAAAAATAGCGCTTGCCGCACAGCGCGCGGAGCGCGAGTTTATAGGCGTTAATTGCGGAATAATGGATCAGTACGCGTCGGCGTGCGGTAAAGCCGGTTGCGCCATGCTGTTGGACTGCGCAACGCTCGATTGCGAGTACGTGCCTATCGATACGGGCGATTATTCGATTGTCATTATAAATTGCAAAAAGCCGCACAGCCTTGTGGAAAGCAAGTATAACGAACGCCGTGCGGAGAGCGAACGCGCGCTCGAACTGTTGCAGAGCAGACTCGAAATTAAAAATCTTGCCGAACTCGATCCGCAAACGTTCGAAGAAAACGCAGACGTTTTTGCCGCCGAGCCTGTCATATACAAGCGCGCGAAGCACATAGTGGAAGAATGCGCGCGCGTAAAGTCCGCCGAGCAGGCGATGAAGTCGGGCGATATGCTCGCGCTCGGCAAGCTGCTGAACCAATCGCACGAATCGCTCCGTACGCTTTACGAAG
>CATKFJ010000236.1 GCA_949747725.1 uncultured bacterium | reverse complement strand
GAGCGAGTCGAGTTTTACAAAAGGCTCGGCGATATAGTAAATAATCTTTCTGTGTATTACGACGGGCTTGTCGGCAACAAGTAACGTTCTACGATAAAACAACGTGCAATGGCGAGACGGCGAGCAAAGCGCGCCCTCAGTTTATTGCGCTGAAATATATAGCATTATATTACAATACGTCAAGGAGTAAATATATGGAAAACACGGAAGCGGTCGAGGTCGAAACGACCGAACCCAAAAAGAAAAAGTGTAAGCTGTGGGTCAAAATAACCTGCATAGTTCTCGCCGCTATTATCGGAATAATAGCCATTATCGGGATCACGTTCGCAAGCGTGTGGAGCGACGAGATTTCGAGCGTGCGCAGTTTTAGTAAACTGAGGTCACGCAACGTAAAACCGACGTAATTACGCCCGATCAAAGGAAACGCAAGTTTAGAATAATTAGCGGACGGTTGTTATAAACGATCCGAAACTCAAAAAAAGCAAGCGAACTCGCTTGCTTTTTTTGAGTTTATAATATTGTTGTTGAACCGATCAGATCGTCGGTTTTGTGTGTACCGTCGTATTGGGCATAAATTCGCCGTAAAACATCTGTTGGAATTCGGCAATATTAGAATACCTGTCTTTGGGATAGATAGCCAACGCTTTCATAAGCGATTTTTCGCGCACGGGCTGGATATTTACGCCGAGCGCCGACGGCGGTACGATCTTGTCGTTAAGTCGGCGTTCCGTAGCCTCGGGCGGCGGCGAACCGATAAGGCACGTGTAAATAGTCGCGCCTATCTCGTATATATCCGTCCAAGGTCCTTGCGTTCCGCCCTGAGTGTACAGCTCGATAGGCGAGTAGCCTTTTTTGAGTACAACGAACGGCTTTTTTATGTTTTGCGTGTAGATCGACGCCGCGCCGAAATCGATGATCTTGATAGCTTTATAGTCTTCTATCTGAATGTTTTCGGACGAAATATCTTTGTGTATCACGCCGTGCTGGTGCAGTCTGTGCAACGTTTCGAGTACGGGCCGCATGATATTGAGCGTTTCTGCCATATGGAGTTTGCCGCCCCTGCCGTTTATAAAGCGGTGCAGGCTCATGCCGTTAAGATATTCCATTACTATATATGCCGTATTGTTGGTCAGGAAAAAGTCGTAGATATTAACTATTCCGTCGAGATGCTTGATCGAAGTAAGAACTTTTGCTTCCTGAATGAACGCAGTCAACCAATAATTGAACGCCTTGCTGTTTTCGGCGTCGCCGATATCGACGGCGGTCGCGTACGGCGCGCGTTTGCAATAGCCTTTAGGCAAGAATTCTTTTATTGCGACACATGTGCATGTGAGCACGTCGTAGGCTTTGTACGTAATGCCGAAACCGCCGCGACCGAGCGGCATGCCTATCAGATATCTGCCGGAGAGCAGCGTTCTTAACGGCAATGCGCCGAGCGGTGACTGATCGTCGGCAGCGCGCTTGCCGCAACGCGTGCAAATATGCGTACGCGGATCGAGCGTGCCGAAACAGTTTAAACATATTGATTTTATATCGCGTGGATCATGCATGATAAGTAATTAAATCCCTTACCGTTTAATTATATACTTATATCCGACTTTTGTCAAGGGTTATGTAATTGTAATAGGGAATTGTCGAATATCGCGAATACGGCGCGGTTCGGCATGTCTGCGCACGGAAAACCGCGCGGATTTATAATTAAGTATTATATAATACATACTAACCGAGTGAAAGGCAGTAAATCGTTCGGACGCGGCGCGATAGCGCTCGCGTTTATAGGAATCGTCGCAAAGCTCATAGGCGCGCTTTACCGAGTGCCGCTTACCAACATAGTCGGCGCGGAAGGCATGGGACTGTACCAAATGGTTTTCCCGTTATATACCGTGCTGTTGAGTATCTGCGGCGGCGGAATAACGTCGGCTGTATCGCGCGTGGTCGCGAAATACACAGCGGTGGGTAACGACGTTGCTGCGCGGCGAACGGTGCGTGTGGCGCTGTTGCCGTTATTGTCGGTGTCGCTTATAAGCGCCGGCGGCGTAGCGCTGTTGCGCAACGTAATTTCGGGCGTACAGGGCAATACCGACGCGGCTGTTTGCTATATCGCGTTGTGTCCGTCGCTGCTGTTTGCAGGCGGTATCAACGTTCTGCGCGGATACTTCCAGGGCAAATCGCAGATGTTGCCGAGCGGCGTCAGTCAGCTGATAGAACAAATAATCAAGCTTGTACTCGGGCTTTATCTCAGTCGCAGACTGCTCGCTTACGGCGTTAAGTACGCCGTTGCAGGAGCGCTTATAGGCGTGACGACGGGCGAGTTTATCGCGCTCGCGTATCTGTGTATCAGATATTTTATCGTTATGCGTAAACGCGTGCGGTATATTGCGCTCGAACGTTTGCCTGCCGAAACGGCGTCCGAGTTTTCAGTTTCGCCCAATGACGTTTCCGATAAAATACTTTTAAAAGAGTTGTACTCTTTTGCGCTGTCCGTCACGCTCGGCGCGCTCGTTCTGCCTATCACGCAAATGATAGACTCGGCGCTCGTTATAAATTTATTGATCTACGGCGGAGCAACGCGCGGAAATGCCACGGCGTTGTTCGGACTGTTCGTAGGACCTGTAGGCACGCTTATAAACATGCCTACTGTAGTCGCGCTGTCCGTGGCTATCGCGTTTTTACCCACGCTTACGTCAGCGGTAGAACGCGGCGCGGACACGTCCGAATCCACGCGCGCCGCGGCAAAGTGGATAATGCTTTTCGTTATCCCCGTCACGCTTGCGTTTTTGTTGTTTCCCGACAGAGTGTGCCGAGCATTGTATTCCAAAGGTTTGACGGAAGAACAGCTCGAAACAGCCGCGCAGCTTTTGCGAGTGCAGTCTATATCGGTGTTTTATATAGGCGTGCTTCAGTTATCCACTACAGTGCTCCAAGGTTATAATAAAGCGCATAAGCCCGTTATAAACCTCGTAATAGGCGCGTGCGTAAAGGTAGGACTTACGCCCGTACTCGTGCGTATTTTCGGGATAGTTGGCGCCGCCGGAGCAACGGCGGCGTGCTATGCCGTTGCCGCGGTGTTGTCTGCACGGTGCGCGTATAAGTGCGCGCCGATAGGGCTTAACGCGTCGGACGCGGTAGTAAAACCGTTGAGCGTTTCGCTGATAGGCGCCGCGGCGTTTTTCGGCATGACCGTTGCGTTAAAATCGACGGCAATACCGTATCTGTGGCAGACAGTCATATCGGCGGCGGTGTTCGTTGCTGTCTATGCCGCCGGCGTAATACTGACAGGCGCGTTCGACGTAAATGCGCTTAAAGCGTTAAGACATAAAAAGAATATCGACGATATAGCGAATAATTAAAATCGTTCACACAATAAATTTTGCCTGACAAACGGAGTGGGGCAATACATAAATTATTAAAGAAGTAAACCGCTTGCTTTGCAGGCGTCACCGTCGAAAAGTAAATATGTTGTCGGTTTGCTTTATCGTTTGCGGCGGCGGCAAATGCGGCGGAATCCCTGCCGCTTGCGGCGTAACTTACGGGCGAAGCGAAAATGTCCGAGAAGATAGGCGTCAGCCCCGTCATATTATAACTTATCGCGGTTTTACCGCGTTCTGTTTCTGTTAAGGGAGTTCAAAAGATCGGTGCGCAGGTCAGTAGGATTGACATTCTCGTATTTTCTGTACGTTTTAAGAAAATGCGACGCGTCGAAGAAGCCCGTTTCCTGAGCTATTTCGGTTATGCTTTTATTAGTTTCGATTATCATGTTTTTTGCTACAAGTATGCGGTATTTGTTGACGTATTCGAGCGGAGTAAAGCCGTAATACTGTTTGAATTTTTCGCACAGCACTGTTTTACTCATCATGCCGACGTTGCATAATTCATCGAGTGTTATTTTTTGCGCGTAATTTTTATGGATGTACTCGGATGCGGCTATCACTCCGGTATCGCCCGATCTGTCTTCGGAAACGTAACGGCGCGTGTATTCTTTGCAAAGCAGAACTATAAGCGCGAAAGTAAGCGAGTACGAAAGAAGATAGTCGCTGCGTTCGGCGGAAAGATTTGTCCTGCGTTCTAACTCATCCAACTGCCATAAAAGATTGAGTATTCTGTCGTACGGTTCTCCGTCTATATGAAACACAGGTACAGTACGCTTGGCGGACGGCGTTGTTTCGTTGAACAGTATGCGAAAAGCCGACAGCGTGTTGAGATCGCCGGCATATTTGAGAAAATAGTTTTTGTGCAGCAGAACGTGGAACACGTTTAGCTCCGAAGTCTGATAATAACCGTGATAACATTCCGGCGGAACGATTACGACGTCGCCCGCGTTGATCTCGTAACATTTGTCGTTGGCATAATGCGCGCCGCTGCCGCCTATAGTCACATTGAGTTCGAAAAAGTCGTGCGTGTGCATATCCATTACATAGTTTCTGTGCAGAAATACGCTCGTTAGCTTTAACGCGGCTGTTTTCGGGAAACAGTCGTCGTAGAACCATATCGGTTTTTGCGCGAGCGGCAACGCGTCGGGGATAGATTTTTCCATATCTATGATTTTACAACGGTATAATGTTTGTATTTGCGGTATACAGGATATCGATCCCGTAAAATCGCATAATATTATCCGTTTGTGTAGTATTATAGCGTATTTGTCGGAATTTATCAATATATTTATTTAAAATCGTATATAGTAATTACGGAATATTATACAATACGCGCGAAATACGGTACAATACACCGCGGTTTTGTAATGTTATAATGTAGAAAATCACAGTTGTACGGAGAAAATATGACGCGGACAAAAAGATTAATACCGATCTTGTTTGCTATCTGTTTGGCTATGGCGCTTTTTGCGTGCGGTTCGGACGGTAACGGCGTTAAACGCGATGTAACGCCGCCCGTCATAACGCCGGCGGAACAGTTTGTCGGTTACGTAGAAGACGAAGTAAAGATAAATTCCGCTCGGGCTGTCGACGATGAGGACGGCGAAGTTCCCGTCGTTATCGAAGTATTTGCGCCGTCCGGTAAACAGATAGGCGTTATCGACGGAAAATTCGTTCCGCACGAGAGCGGCGAATACGAGATCGTTTACTATGCGACGGATAGATCGGGCAATACGGCGGAAAAACGCCAAATACTGACCGTGCGTGCCGCCGCCGACAAACCTCGGATAGAAATAGGCGATCATAAATCGTCGGTAACGGAAGGCGAGCTGTACGATATCCCCGTATGTACCGTGTCGGAAGAAAATAAGGAAATAGCCGTCCATGTCGAAGTGACGGATCCCACAGGACGCGATGTCAACGTAATAGGCGGTAAATTTTTCGTCGACCGTATCGGCGTATACGTTATGCGGTTTTCGGCGACGCTTTCGGGCGGATCGAAAATAGCAAAGACCGTTTCGGTGATATCGAGTTACGGGCAGAAAACGGTGAACGGCGTCGACGGCGATATTTCAGACGAGATGTATACTGACGTTACACGAACTATACTCGGCGGACTTCGCGGTTTGGAGAGCATTTACGTAAAAACGGTGCGAAGGAGCGACGGATTGTATTTGGCTTTCGACGCTTCGGAGGACGTGCGTGTGAGTGCGGGCGAGAGGATAGAGGTCTTTTTCGACGTCGACGGGAAAGCGAAAACTTCGACTGACGGCGCCAAAAAACTGTGTGTTTTCCCTGACGGCAGGATAGAATATTACGAGTTCCGCCGCGGCATGTATAAAATACAGACAACGCCCGATTATGCCGAACGCGCCGTGTATGCGGTCAAACTCGGTCGCGGTACTACGCTCGCCGCCGGAAATACCGACGACGGCGGATATACCGCCGAACTGTTCGTTCCCAATGCGTATCTC
>CATKFJ010000235.1 GCA_949747725.1 uncultured bacterium | reverse complement strand
CGGTAATGTCGGGAATCGCGCCGTGCGTTAATTTTGCGTTTCCGCCGAGCGTTCCGAGTGATTGGGGCGTCTACGATTACGCAACGCTGGTGGACTGTTTTTCAGAGGCAATCGGTATTTCCAAGCCTGTCATAGTGGGTCACAGTTTCGGCGGCAGGATAGCGATCATACTTGCCGCGCGCGATAAAGCAAAAAAAATCGTGCTTGCAGACAGCGCGGGACTAAAACCGAAATTTTCTTTAAAACGTAAAATGCGGATAGCCGCATACCGCCGCGCAAAAAAATGCGGCAAACCCCTTGACGGATACGGCTCTATCGATTATAATAATTTAGAACAGTCTATGCGCGAAGTTTTTGTTCGCATAGTGAATATGCATCTCGACAGCCTGTTGCCGTTTATAAAGTGCGATACGCTCATATTCTGGGGCAGGAACGATCGTGATACGCCAATGTATATGGCAAAGCGTCTGAATCGCGGCATAAAAAACAGTAGGCTTATAACAGAAGACGGCGGACACTATTCTTACGTCGACGCCTCGCATAAATTTATTCAACAGCTCAAATCTTTTGTAACGGAATAGAAAATGGAAATTTATATTGCTTATGCTCTGATAGCGGTTGCGGCAGTGCTAACATGTTTTGTTTGTCTGCCCATGTTTAAAATAATACAGCTCTCCGGCTATAAAACGCGCGGAGTGATAGCTTGGTGGAAAAGCACGTCGCTTGACGCTCTGATACGCTATGCCGGACTTATGTTATTCGGATTCATCACGATGATAATCTTCATCGGTTGTTTTTCCGTCTATGAGTATGTGCGGTATTGCGCCGTTGCGCTTTACGATATATTTGCGGTCGTTTTCATTGTGTCGGCAGGCAAGAGCGGCAGTAATAACGTAAAATACACGGGAAGAATGATACGGCTAATGCTCACTGCGGCTGTTGTTTTGATCGGGTTGAGCGCGCTTATAGCGTGGGCGAGCTATGTATCGGTATACTGTCAAACGCTTGTAGCGGCATTGCCGATAGTTTCACCGTTTGTTGCTATTGCGGCTAACTATATTACAACGCCGTTCGAAAAACTCAATAACAATAAATACGTCAAGCGCGCAAAAGCCAAGCTCAACGACCGCGCCCCTATAGTTATAGGCATAACGGGCAGTTACGGCAAGACGACAGCCAAGAATATGCTTAGCTGCATGCTTAAAACCAAGTATACCGTTTTGGCAACGCCCGGCAGTTACAATACTCCGATGGGCGTATGCAAGACTATCAATAACGATTTAAACGGCGAAGAGTATTTTATTGCGGAGCTAGGCGCACGGTATAAGGGCGATATCAAAGAGCTGTGCGAAATAGTAAAGCCGAAATACGGATTGATAACCGCGGTCGGCGATATGCATTTGGAAACGCTCGGTTCGCGCGAAAACGTGGCAAACGTTAAATTCGAACTCGGCGAAGCGATCAATAGCGACGGTTTGCTTGTATTAAACGGGTATAACAAGTCGTGCGGCGAACTAGGCGCACGAGATACCGCGTGTAAAAAGCAGATAGTAGGCGAAGATAACGGTATACGGTACGAAAACCTTGTCATCGACGGTGGGGGTACAAAGTTCGACCTTGTTATCGACGGCGAGGCATACAGTGTGGATTCAAAGCTTTTGGGCGCGCATATAGCTGAGCTTATATGTTCGTGTGCGGCTGTCGCGCTTGCGTGCGGCGTAGAACCCGACCGGATAGCTGCAGCGGCAAACGCAATGAATGCCGTTGAACACCGACTCCAAATCGTTCCGTCGAAAGACCCGTCGATCATTGTTATCGACGACGCATACAATTCCAATCCTATAGGCGCGAAAAACGCGTTAGACGTGCTTGCGTGTATGAACGGAAAGAAAATAATCATTACACCGGGGTTCGTAGAACTCGGCGCGATAGAAAAGGAATGTAATATGACGCTTGGCGCGCAAATAAAGGAAGTCTGCGATTATGCGTTTCTTATAGGCTCGCGCGCGGCGGATATAAAAAAGGGCGCTGTCAAAGCAGGCATGCCCGACGGCGTTATAAGTGTTTTCGACTCACGCGACAACGCCGTTAAAGCTTTGTCGGATATATGCGGCGAGAAGGCGATATTGTTTGAAAACGATTTGCCGGATAATATAAAATAATAGGCAATATATTTGAATAGTGTCTATAATATAAAAATTTAAGTTTTAACGGATAATAAGCTAATGAAAAGAACGGTACTTATAACGGGCGGTTCACGCGGCATAGGCAGGCAAATGGCTTTGGATTTCGGAGCTGCCGGATATAACGTGATCATCAATTACAATAAATCGCGCGACGCCGCCATGGAAGTAGTCAATGAATTGAATGCGCGCGAGATCGCGTGTCAAGCTATCCAAGCCGATGTGTCGGATTCCGATCAAGTTAAGCGTATGGCGGACGAAGTAATGTTCGGGCATGTGGATACGCTTATAAACAATGCCGGAATTGCTCATTTAGGTTTGCTTCAGACAGACAGCGAACAGGATTTCGATCGCGTTATAGGCGTCGATCTTAAAGGCGTATGGCTTGTAACGCGTGCATTCTTGCCCGACATGATATCTAACGGATTCGGACGTATAATAAATATAAGTTCGTTTTGGGCGGAGCGCGGCTCGAGCACCGAAACGGCATACTCGGCGGCAAAGGCTGGCGTAAACGGACTGACTAAGGCGCTGTCTCGCGAAGTGGGGGAGTATGTTACGGTCAACGCAATAATAGCCGGACTTATTGCGACCGAAATGAACGATCGCGTGCCTCCGGACGCGCTTTTCCGCATAGTAGATAATACTCCCGTGCGCAGAATAGGCAAGCCCGAAGATATAAGCCATGCGGCGCTGTTTTTGGCAGACGGTAAGTCGTCGTTCATTAACGGCGCGCTGCTTCATGCGGACGGCGGATATTGACGGCTTATTATATCAGATAATAGAATTGCGTGAACAATAAAAAACAGCTTAACAGAAAATGTTAAGCTGTTTTATGTTTAATCCGTAAGCCGAGATCAGTCGTCTAATTCGTCTTTAGCGGTCGGTTCGGCGACTTCGTCTGAGGATTCGGTTGCTTTAGGCGCGTCTTCGCTGTCGTTCGATCCTTCGACAGTTTCCGTTTCTTCGGCGATATTATCCGTAGAAGAAACGTCATCGTCATCATAATCGGGAACTTCCTCTATTTTGTTAGCGTCTATAGTCTGAGTGTTGTTATTCTGCTCGGCTTGCAAGCGTTCGATATCGCGTATTACATCGCTGCGATCGTATTCTGTAGTATACGTGGTCTTCTTTTTGCTCTTTACGCGATCGCGGATACGAACAACTATTATTATAATGATTACGGCAATGAGCGCCGCGCTGAATATGATAGTGGGTATTATCCACCATTGCATTTCGCTCGAAGTGGCTTCCGTGTTGTCGTCGGAATCAGCACTGTCCGAAGTTTCCGAAAGTCTTACTGCAACAGCTTGCGCGTTATCCTCATTTTCGGCGGTTTCGAACGCTACATTATCGATTTCGGTCATTGTAATGTTGCCGACAACGAGTTTGCCCTGAATATAGCTTGCTCTGTCCTCGCCTCCGAATGCTATTTCAAGTCCTATATCGCCGCCGTCGCTACCTGTAGAGATATAGAAAGTGTACATCTTAAAGGTTTCGTAATCGCGGCTTTCTTCGTTGCCTTGCGCAACAAGGGTCGTAGTGTCTTTTATATTGGCGAATTCGGCGCCCGTTCCCGTAAGTTTTATGTTTGCGCCGACGGATGTTTTGTCTGTGCGCACGTCGTCGGTAACTCTGACCTTGACGGGAATATCGATGCGGTAATACATGTTCGCAACGAGTGACAGCGTATTTGCATAGGTGTATGTCGTGCGGTTCTTATCCGTATTGAAGATATAAAGCATGTTGCCGCTCAAATCTTTTTTATCGAACTCGTTGTAAACGGTTATATCTTTAAGGTTGTCAACATTAAACATGCCGCTCTTAGAGCTTTCGGGAACAGCCGACGACATATTCCATTGGTACAGCGTGCCGTAGTTACCATCATTACCGTAAGAATAGATATCGTAGTAATCGAATGACGGGGCAGAGAACGAATAGATGCCGAAGTCAAGCGATTTGATCGCGTTGGAACTCGATATTATAGTCTTGTATTCGGCGAGTTTATCCGCAAACTCTTGTTCTATCGAAGAATCGTCGGCTGCCGTCCAAGAATCGAGTGCAACTCTGCGAACATAAACATTGCCGTTTGACAGCTTGCGCGTGTTATCGATACGGTCGTTAAGCCCGAGCCAAATTTCGAGCATTACCGACTGTTCGCTGAGCGGCGCCGCAAGATAAAAGGTATAGGTTTTAAACGCATTGTTGGTAGTGGTAATGTTTTCGATAGTGGAGATAACGTCGCCGTCCACAGTCTTAAGGACTAATGATGCGCCGTATCCGTTTACTACGCCGTCTACCGCGAGCTCTACGGAGAGTTTGTTTGCCTGATCGGTGGCAAGAGTGACGGAAGGCGATTGATATCCGAACGCGGTTTGCGTATTGGACGATAATAACAAAACCTTATTGAGGTTATTCGCCATTGTTGCGGGATTCTTAACGCCGGGGATAACTCCGTCTGCGGCAAGCTTGGAGAACAATTCGTTATCGGTGGGAAGTATGCCGTGTACGGCGCGGCTCAAATCGGGTTCGTTGACGACCGCAAAACCTTTCGTGTTTGCCGTGGTCGGTGTGATATAAGTCCATTCCGCGACGGGCAACGGGAATTTTATTTCGTCATAGTCGCCGACAGACGAAAAATTACCGTTGGTAACGCCTGTTTCGTCGTGATCGTCGTCAAGAGTGTATTGATTGCCGCCGTCCGCTTCGGACATGTTTACATATTCGGTATAGCTGATCTCCGTAAACGTTGCATTATCGAACATTGCGATACCGCGCGATTTGGAATCGGGCGTGCCTAACCACAGTTCGAAGTTTATATCGTAGTCGCAGTACATCGAACCTTGAATATATACTACCTGTTCTTTCCAGCCGTAGTGCATTTTGTCTTCACTGTCGCCGGCAAGGTTTTCGTAAACGGTAAGTTCGTATTTGTTTTTGGCTTTAGCCTGTTTGCCCGTAAGGCGAAGAGTAATGCCGCTGCCGTTTTCAATGCTGTCGCCCTTTACCCAAACGCCGAAACGGTAATATTTAAACCGCTTTATGTTGACGGAAGGTGAGGAAATACCGTAAGCGGCGTCGCCGAACGACGATCCGTCATAGGTGCTGATGAGCATGATATTGGCGGTGTTGGTGCCGCTGATCATGGGATTGTTTCCCACGCTTTCGTACTCGGCTCTGCCGAACGGCGCCCAAGGATTTGCGGTAAAGCCGTAGGGGTTGCTTTCGGTATTTACACGGCTTTCGGAATTGTAAAGAATGCTGTTTGCCGTACCCATATAGCTCTGATCGTCATTGTGTTCGTCGTAAGCTATACCGGACTTCCACCAGTTTTCAGTTGCAACGGGTTTGTCCGAAAACGTACCGATCTCGGTATCGTTGACAGTAAGCGATTCTGTTTCGTAAAGGTCTACGGCAAGAATAGTACCTATAGTATTGGAATAAACATTATCGGTATCGGTAGCATTTAAATCGAACGTTTCGGTAGCGAAGTCGTATGCCGTGATGCGTTCTGCAGTTACAGTATCGAAAAACGCGTATCCGTGCGCCGGGCGAGCTTGAATTTCGGGAAGCTCGTCGTCTGCGTCGCCGCCGTTGCCTATACCCAATACAAGCTTAGCCGTTTTGGTAAGGGAAGCGGAGGATTTGATATAGAAAGTGTATTTTGCCCAACCGTAGTTGTTATCGACTGTGAGGACGGGAATACCGTCTTTCTTTTCGATCTTGCGCACGGTGTTTATGTTGAGGAACGCAAGACT
>CATKFJ010000234.1 GCA_949747725.1 uncultured bacterium | reverse complement strand
ATGCAAAGACATGCAAAGAAATCTTTTCTGCCGAATTTACGTAATTTTAAGTTACGGCGATTCTTATGCGCACGGCAATCCGATTGACATACTCGCGCGGCAATGCTATAATTGAACGATTACATTTAAGGAAAGAATAAAGCAATGGATAAGCCTATCGAAGAAGAACCGTCGAAAGACGCGAACGAAGTCATGAATACCGAAGTTCCCGATACTACCGACAAACAGAGCGCGACCGAAACGAACGCCGCGCAGCAACCGCAAAAGCGCCGCACGGTTAAAGAATGGGTCAAGTATTTCGCTCACCGATATTTTATCGAGGCGTTCACGGGAATGGCGCTCGGACTGTTCTGCACGCTTATCATCGGCACTATCATAGGACAGATAGGTTCGCTTATAGGCAAAAATCCGTTCGGACAAATACTGTATCAAATAGGTTATGTAGCAAAGCTTTTGATGGGCGCAGGCATAGGCGTAGGCATTGCATACAGCCTTAAAGCGAACAAGCTCACGAGTTTTTCGGCGGCTGTAGCCGGCATGGTGGGTGCGAACATAACAAATATTTTCGCTATATCGGGCGTGCATATTTACGGCGCAAGCGCCAACCCGTCTATCGGCGTAGGCGATCCCGTAGGCGCGTTTGCGGCGGCGGTCACCGCAATAGAAGTAACACGGCACGTCGAAGGCAAAACACCGGTCGATATAATAGTCGTTCCGCTATGCGCGATTTTCAGCGGTACTGTCGGAGCCATAGCAATAGGCATTCCGTTCGGCATACTGTTCGCACTGCTCGGCAAAGGCGTATCCATGGCGATCGGTTGGGAACCCGTATCGTTCGGCATACTCGTTGCGGTGATAATGGGACTGCTCCTTACCCTGCCCACGTCGAGCGCGGCATTCGGCGTAATGATATTCAATTCGTCACTGATAAACACGCCCGAACTTTTATACAACGCGCAGATAGGCGCGGCGGCGGCATGCGCAGGATGTTGCGCGCACATGGTAGGATTTGCCGTTGCGTCTTTCCGCGAAAACCGTTGGGGCGGACTTATTTCACAAGGTATCGGCACGAGCATGTTGCAGATCCCCAACCTCGGCAAAAACGCACGAATACTGATACCGGCGGTGATCGCGTCCGCAGTCGCAGGTCCGCTCGCCTCTGCCGCATTTAAGATAATGTGCGACGCTACAGGATCGGGCATGGGCACTGCGGGACTTGTGGGCGTTATTCAAACATTTATGACATCCATAGAAAACGGCATAGCTTGGTGGTACGTGCTTATAGCCGTGCTCGTAAGCTACATAATCGTTCCGGCAACGATCGCGTTCGGCGTAAGCGAACTTATGCGCAAAAAGAACTGGATCAAACTCGGCGATATGAAATTGAATTAACGATGTTTCGAATCCGACATCATTAATTGCAAACAGAAAAGACTGTCACCAAAAAGCGACAGTCTTTTAGGGTGAGGTATAAGTTAAGATTGAAGAGTAAATGTTCCTTTCAAATCATCATCCACATCCATTGTATGATAATCAAATATTTGCAATGAGTTTCCGTCTTCGGAAATTAAAATCCAGTACTCTCCCCCACCGATATCGATTTTATAAGCTCTGTCTTTACCGGAAACCGCTTCAGCCGTACCTGTTCCGTTTTTTGACCCTGCATAAGAATACGCTAATGTTTGAGTATTTATAGTTATTTGCGTATAATTGAAAAATCCGATTGTAAGCGTACCTGTGTATGTCAATTCGCCTTCGACAACCGGCGGCGTTGTAGCATCATTCCAAACTGCCGATAACGTAACATTGCTTGCCGGCATGGTGTATGTAGCGCCTGCAGCATAAGTTTTTGTACCGTCGTTCCAACCGCCGAACACTTTATCACCGTTAGACAGTCCCGAACTCGATGCAAGCGTAAACGTTTCACCCTCGATCAT
>CATKFJ010000233.1 GCA_949747725.1 uncultured bacterium | reverse complement strand
GGTTTGTGCTCGATAAAGACGTAAAGAACAACCGTCTGATCGTTTCGTGCGGTGACGAGAGCGAACTGTACTCCGCCGCGCTCGTCGGCGCCGAGCTTAATATAATAGGCGAGTTCGATATGCCGAGCGAATTGAAGTGTACCGCCAAAACAAGATACCGCCAGCCCGATCAAGCTGCAACGCTCAGAGTAAAGCATAACGGAACGTTTACTTTGGAATTCGACGAACCGCAACGCGCCGTCACGCCCGGGCAATATGCCGTGATCTATCTCGGCGACAGATGTTTGGGCGGCGGAGTTATAATCGAGGCTGTCAAAACAAAGTAAACGGCTTATTTTTTTGTGTTTCTAATAGGTTTATAAGTAGCGTTGAATATAATGCTCTGATTGTAATCGCCGAACTTATCGCCGAAAATGTTAAAACCGCCTTTGTGCAAGGCGTCGTCTTTAATGCCTATTTTCAGCAGTGTACGGTTGCTTTCTTTAAGCCCGAGCGCATTTATATCGACGTTTTTATTGACAAGCTTTCCGTTTAAATAAACGCCGCTGTCCATGATGCTTATGGTGGTAAGCAGTCCGTATTTTGTGCTGTCCACGAACCACCAAGGCGGCGTGAACTTTCCGTAACGGTTGCCGAAATCCCCGGGGCAGGCGAACGTGCACAGTTCCACGCCGTTTATCCAAAAAGTAATATCGCTCGGATAGTTGTGGTTGTATCCGAGCGCTTCGGAACACAGCTCGAGCGAAAAACTTATTTCGTCAAGCGTGCCGCACAGCGCATACCCGTTCTGAACGGCATATTCCACAAACCCGTTTGAGCGCGACCATAAGATTTGCGCGTCGGGCGGAGGAAGAAACGACCTCGAAACGTTGCGGCGTTCGGTCCCGTTATTGCGCAGCGACAGCGACCGCACCACTATCACGCTGCGCCTTGCCATGACGACGCGGCTAACGCGTTGGATACCGTATTCGGGATGCGTCGCTAAAGAGAGCGCGAGTCAGCTCGAAGTGGGCAGTTCGGATATGTACATTTACCGCGGCTCTTATGTACAGCATATGACATACTCTCAGCGTTGGTCGTTAGACGAATCGAAGATAAATTGGGATATGCTTACTCAAGCGCAAACAGAATGGAACGAAGTAAAACAATACTTCTATAACGATTTCTATGTTCTTACGCCTTTCCGCTCTGTGACCGACAGTTCGAATTGGACGGCGTACATGTATTTCGACGGCGATAAAGACAGCGGCGTATTGCAAGCGTTCAGATTACCCGATTGCAAAGACTCGACTTACAAAGTTAATGTAAAAGGCGTTAAGCCGGATAACTATTATACGCTCCGCGATCTCGACGGCGTTAATTCGGCGACACATGTTAAGGGAAGCGATCTTATAAACGGGTACACGCTTTCCGCAGAAAATCCCCGTACGGCGATCGTGATGTTTATAGACAGCGAAAACCGAGATTAAGGAAATCGATCAGTTAAAACCGTTCGCAAACCGCGGACGGTTTTTCTATTGAAAAAATATGCTGTCGTGCTGTATAAATCTTTACCGTAAGGCAATAATCGTGTGTATGAAAAAACTTATCGTTGTATGTAAAAGGATAATATGTATATTGTTGTCCGCCGCTATCTTTTTTTGTGTTTCATCTATATTTTTCGCATGCACGGATAATAATAGTTATGACGGTGAATTGTTGCGGTTACATATCCGCGCAAATTCCAACTGCGAAGGCGATCAGAACGTAAAGCTGAAGGTGCGCGACGCAGTAAACGAATTCATCTCGAAAAACATCGAAAAAACGACATTTGACGAAGCTTATGCCGATATCGGCGAAAGACTCGCGGATATCTCTGCGGCAGCCGATCGCGTTCTTCGCGCCAACGGATATTTTTACGGCGCGCGAGCAAAACTCGTCAACGAATACTTTCCGTCGCGCATGTACAACGACGTTACCGTACCCGAAGGATATTACGACGCGCTCATCGTAGAACTCGGCGAGGGCAAGGGCGATAACTGGTGGTGCGTTATCTATCCGCCCCTGTGCTACGGAGAAGACTTCGAGTATAAGTCGTTCTTTGCGGAGTTGTTCGGCGGATGATACTTATCGCAACCGTTTCACGTTAATACGCATAGGAAAAATTTAAGTATGACACTCACATCCAAACGAACTATCCCCAAAGCTATAGTTATAGTACTTGCAGTAATGGCGCTCGTGCTTGCGGTCGTTCCCACGGTATACGCCGATATAGTTAAGGGAAACACGTATGCCAACGTTGTCGCCATTCAGACTCGGCTCGGCACGCTCGGTTACTACCGCTCTTCGATAGACGGCAAATGGGGCAGTGCAACCGCGTCGGCGGTAAAGAAGTTTCAGTCCGATAACGGGCTGACAGCCGACGGCGACGTAGGAAATGCTACGGCAAGCAAACTGCGCGTAAAATTGCCCGTAACGGGCGCTGTTTCGGCAGGCAAGACGGTCGCCAATATCGCCGCTATCCAAGCCAAGCTCAAAACGCTTGGATATTATACGTCCACGGTCGACGGAACATGGGGCAACGGTACGCTCAGAGCGGTATTGCGCTATCAGTCGGAAAAAGGTCTTACGGTAGACGGAGTTGTCGGGTCGGGCACTGCGAGCAAGCTCGGAATAACTTTATCGAGCACGGCGCGTTCGGGCGGCATTTCCGCGGGAAAGACAACCGAAAACGTGAAAGCCGTACAAAACGCGCTCAAGTCGTCGGGATACTATAAATCGACTGTCGACGGCGTATGGGGCAGACGCACCATGTGCGCGGTAATGAGTTTTCAGTCCGATTGCGGTCTTACGGTAGACGGAGTTGTAGGTTCGTCCACGGCAAAAAAACTCGGGATAACGCTTAACAGCGGAAGTTCGGGCGGCAATTCCGGCGGATCGGTGGGGAACATATCGCAAAGCGATCTCGATCTGTTGGCGCGCTGCGTTTACGGCGAATCGAGAGGCGAGCCGTATAACGGTCAGGTGGCGGTTGCGGCGGTCGTTCTGAACCGCGTAAAATCGTCCAAATTTCCAAACACTATTTACGGCGTTATTTATCAGAAAAACGCGTTTACCGCGGTGAACGACGGACAGATAAACTTGACTCCCAACGAAACGGCATACAGAGCCGCGCGCGATGCGCTTAACGGATGGGATCCTACGGGCGGATGTCTTTATTATTACAATCCTGCAACGGCTACGTCGAGCTGGATCTGGACGCTTACCGTACACATCAAAATAGGACGGCACAACTTTGCGCTGTAATTTACAAAAGGGGAAAACTCATGACAAACTATCTTAACGAAAAACGTAATTATGCCGTAGTATTCGCGGCGTTGCTCTGCACGCTTATAGTAACTATCTGCGGATTGACGACCGGTATCGTGTATGCGGTTAGATACCGCCACGCCGCGTCCGACGGCAACGACAACCAAACCGCACAGGCGCAGTATTTGCTTAGCGACGCCGCGGAAAATCTCGTTCATTCGATGTCGGCGCTCAGACTGTGCAACGAAACGGAACCTGCCGAAACCATAAACCGCACTGCGCTCGTTCATGCGGTGCGCGCTGAAATGGCGCTCGAATTCCACAACGACGACTTTGCCGACAGCCGCACACGCGAAGCGTTTTTGAACGATATGGCTATCGTTCTGCATTCGTATGAAACGGAGCAGACTATGGAAATAGCAGATATGCTATACGACTATTCGACTAAGTTTTACGAAAGCATATCTTCCGAAAACGGTTACGGCGAATTCGATTACAACGGCGAGCTTATTAAAGGCGGATCTTTCGAGCCGGACGACGGTCACGATACGGAGATCACCGATGAGGACAAGGCTTCGGGCGCGGAGCTTGTAAAGACCGCGCTCAATACGACGCGCGAAGAGTATGTGGGCGATTGGGACGGACATATAGAGTACTATATCGAACGCAACGGCGTAACAGGCTACGCTATGGTGTGCAACGATAAAATTATAGAGTTTTCGTTTATGCGCGGCGAGGCAGAAGAAACGGATATCGAAACAGCTAAAGAGGTCGCGCTTGCAACTGCCGAAGCGTGCGGCTACGGCGATCTTTGCGTGAAGTGGTGCGAAAACACGGGTAAATCGGTTTCGGTCGTTTTATGCAAAACTTACGACGGCGCATTCGCTTGCGACGATTACGCGACGGCTGTCATTTACAGCGGCGAAACGGTCGCGTTCACGGCGAGCAACTGCGAACGCGAGCATAAAGATATACCTTCGCCCAAGATAAACGAGATCGACGCGCGTCATGCGGCAAAGCAGTCGCAATCGAACGGCGTGCTTGTAGTGCGAACGATAAACGGAAAGGAACGTATCTGTTACGAATACCGTTACGAGCTTGAAGACGGAGTTCATTTCGTTTACGTCTGTGCCGAGAACGGAAAACAAATAGAAGTCAGATAAATCTTAAAAGCAAAGTAAGATCGAAAGTTTAAATATATTTCGGTCTTATTTTTTTGTCGAAATATTTTGATTGATCATCTCCGTGAGCGACATGCCGTAATATTTTTTGAACATTCGCGAAACATAGTTGGGATCGTCTATCCCCATAGTCTCGCACGCTTCGGCAAGCGACGCATGTTCTTTGAGCACTATATTTTTTATCGTTTCCAAACGCGCTTCGTTTATATACTTTATTATGCTTACCGAGCAGACGGTTTTAAAGATCTCGCTTAGATATCCGCGACTGATGCGAAGGTGTTGCGCAATATCGTTGACCGTTATTTTGTCTTTTATGTGTTGAAAAATATATTCCTTGGCTTGTTTTATGTAGCGGATCGTGCCGTAATTTATATCGGGGTATGCGGACAGCAATTTATTTTCGGCATAACGGTGTTCGTAAAGTCCGAAAAGTTCGAATATGTGCGCCGTCAGTTTATGTTCGTTGTTCGGGTCGAGCAGGATATCGCGCGTGCAATTCCGTATGATCGTCGATGCGCTGGATACGAATTTGGCGTCGTTTATATTCGTGTCTATATGGACCGAACCTTGTGCGTTTTCGTCGGCAACTTCGAAATCCATATCGAAAGCTACCGTGCAGTGTCTGTGATATTCGTCCGATCGAGAATGAGATGCGTTTAAGTAAGGCATAACGCTGATCGATCCGGCTTGGATCGTTTCGGTTTCGTTATTGTCGTATATTCGCATTACTTTTCCGCACTCGATATAAGATATCTCCAAAAAATCTGGGATGCGTCGGTGCATAATGTCAAACGCGCTTGTTTCGTAAGTGTGGGCAAACGCCACTTTCGGTATGCTTTTGGGAACGATGGTGATCTGCATGGTATGAATTTCTCCTTTAACAGTATAACACTTTACCTGACAATTGTCCAGATGTTATTCTAAATGTGTATTGTAAAATTCGCTTGCGGCGTTTATACTGTTTTATAGGATATCATTTCGGAGGTATAAAGGGTGAGAAGCAAACTGATCGGTCTGATGTCGTCTGTTTTATGTGCAGCGCTCTGTTGCGTGGGTTGTTCGTGCGGCATCGCGAGCGTCGGCTCATGCGATACGATTAACGCGCCGATAGCGGAAAGCGGTAACATGACCGAAACGGAACGGGAATTCGAACGTATGTTGACCGACAAAAAGGACTTTCCCGTATCGTTTGTGTACGGCGGCGTATTTTACGACGGGTTCGGCGGATTTCGCGATAAAGGTCGCACCGATAAAACAGAGGGCGATAAGCATTCTATAGAAATCAAATACGTTCATCCCGACGGTAAACTCGAGGTCACGGTCGACGCCGCGGTGTATCCGAAGTATGACGCGTATGAATGGACGGTTTACTTTAAAAACATAGGCGAATCGAATAGCGCAGTGCTTTCCGATTTGTGGGATGCCGATTTTGTGTTCGAGGGGAACGATCCCGTTTTAAAATGGAACGACGGCGATTACGGCGGTCATTTTACGCCGCACGTTACCGATCTCAGTAAGGAACGCGCCGTGTTCGCTGCCGATACGGGCAGGTCTGCCGAACAGTATATGCCCTATTTCAATCTCGAAACGGACAACGGCGGATTGATGATGGCTGTCGGCTGGCCGGGGACTTGGCGCACCGAATTCGAGAGCAAGTCGGGTGTGACGCGCGTGCTCGGAACGGGTACTGCCAACCTTGCCGCTTATTTAAAACCGGGTGAAACGGTGCGCACCGCGCTCATGGCGTTCGTCAGATACTACACGCGCGACGAGGACGTTGCCGCAAATAAATGGCGGCGGTGGTTCATAGATTGCAACATGCCGTACGAAACGGCGGAAAAGAAGAATAAAGTACCGGCATATACGGTGCTGTTTCCGTCGAGCGACACCGAAAAAGGTTGGTATCGCGGCGGCAGCGAATACGAGGATCACACCACTTGGCAAAAGACTGTGAATGTACTTAAATCGCATGATATGCAATTCGACATTCATCATTTCGACGCAGGGTGGTACGTCAATGCGGATAATGCGTCTACCAAAAACACTTGGTGGGATGTGGGAACTTGGACGCTCGATTCGACTAAGTGGCCGCGCGATACGCTTAAAACTTATAATAAGGCAGTGCAAACCGAACTCGGCGTAAAGTACACCAACATGTGGTTCGAAGTCGACCGAATGCACGGAAGTATAGCGGCGCTTCAAAAAAATTTCGGCGCCGACCCCGATTGGTATCTGCCTGCGCCCGGCGAGAACTATTTGGTCAATCAGGGTATTGCGGAATGTTCGGACTGGTTATTCCGCCGTATAACAAACACTATGGAACACTGCGGAATAGATATTTACCGCGAAGATCATAATTTCCAGACCGTGCCGGCGTTTAAGGCGGGCGATGCGTTTGAGGGAGCTTTCCGCCGAGGAATTACCGAAAACAAATTTTATCAGGGCAAGCTTGCGCTTTGGGACAGGATACTCGGATGGCAAGCGTCGACGGGAAGACCGACGTTTATAGAAATGCAGGCCGCCGGAGGCAACAGGCTCGATCTCGAACTGTTCCGTCGGTCGATATCGTTTTTCCGTAGCGACAGCGATATTCGGCTCGATCCGCCGTTTACCGTATCCAAAGTAAACGCGCTCAACAAGTGGATACCGTACGGCGGCGTTCTTTTCGGCGAGCTGCCGTATACCGACAGCACGAACGATAGGAATATGTATATGTGGCGCTCGTGCTACGCGTCGCAAATGACGGTGGCGCTTCAGTTCCAAAAGATGAACGCCCAAACATGGGAGCTTGTAAAAAACGGGCTTGCCGAGTACGATAGGTATAAACAGTTCGTGTTTGCCGATTTTTACGAGCTTACGCCGTGGAAACCGCTTTTCGACAGACAGCAGTGGGTGTCACGCATGTACTTCGATCCCGATAGCGACAGCGGCGTTATGGAAACGTTCTGCCCGTCGGACGCAAAAGCGAATATACAAAAAATCAAGCTTAAAGGCGTCGATGCCGATAAGTATTACACGCTATCCGATCCCGACGGATTGAACGGCATTCAACGGATAAAAGGCAGTGAGTTGATCTCGGGTATAAATATAACTTTGCAACCCGAATCGGCGTCGCTGTTGTGGATAACCCCTGCGGAATAAACGTATAGAGGAATATAAAATGAAAAAGAAGATATTGGCATTTTTGGCGATGTCTGCGGCGATCGCCGTCATGCTTGCCGCATGCGGTAAAAACAGCGGAAACAACGGCAACGTCGAAGACGACGATCGAGATCCGCCCGCGTACACAGAAGTCGAACCCAAGATCGCGGACGGCGCTATAAGGAATTTTGCTTTGGACTTGTACGGCGAATACAGTCATGAACTGAGCGTATCCGACTACATAGACGAGAACGGCGCCCAAGGCGTATCGTATACCGCCGTATCGTCCGACGGCGACGTGCTTAGCGTGTCGGCGTTTACAAACGGGACGTTTACCGTAACGGCATTGGCGGTAGGCAACGGGACTGTTACGTTGAATGCGTTGATGAACGGACAAATAAAGCTCGGCACAGATGTGGATTTTACCGTTACCGACAGCGCGCCGCAAACGCCCGTCATAGAAAAAGACGTTTACGCTTACGATAAAAACGCAGGCGGAATATTCGAACTTCCTATCTCGCTTAACGGAAGCGATATTGCGTTTTTACGTAAGGACGGCGTAAGGCTGGATAGCGGATCGTGGACGTACGACGCCGATACGGGATGCGTGATACTTCGTGAGGATATTTGTTTGGAGCTTGCGCTCGGCGGCTATAAAATGGAAGTGGTAACAACGGGCGGCACTGTCGAATTCAAGCTCGATATTTTTAATACCGTTAAAACGTCGTTCGACGATGTGCGTGAAAAATCGGTCGAACTCGGCAAAGCGGACAGCGTGCATTTCGACGTCGATTTCAACGGCGCAACCGTTAAAAAGCTTACGTTCGGCGGATACGAAATATCCGAAAGCGATTATTCCGTTACGGCAAGCGGTATAGATATAAACGCGTCGTTCTTTGCGCGTACGTATGTCGGCGACGACAATCCGTATCGGATAACGTTGAGCAATAACGATACGTATGATTTCGATATAAAAGTCGCAAACAGGTTGTTCTTTACCGATTACGACGCGACCGCAGTGCACAACGACACGGTGTCTAATGCCGGACAGAATCCGCTGTACCAAGATTCCACTCGCGTCGAAATAACGGATGCTCCCGACGATAGCGGCATGAGCGGTAAAGTTCTTAAATTCACTCCGCACACCGAAGACGTGCCGCTCGACGTTCACGGGATATATACTTTTGCCGATAACGGCAGTACGTCTACATGGCATAAGATAAACTTTAAAAACGGCATGAAGTATCTCGTTTCTTTCGACTATATGACGGACGGCACGACCGAGGGCGAGGACATAGCGTTCCGTTCTTGGATAGCGAACAGTATGGTGTATAAGCGGCTCGAAACGGGCAAGTCGGGACAGATACAACGCTTCGAATATATTTTCGAATACGATGTAAACACCGTCAACGGCGTTTACGTATTCGGCAAACTCTTAAACGGCGGATGTATTTATTTCGATAATTTTGCGGTTACGGAACTCGATAACTTGCCTGAAATTATCGCCGACAACTATGACGGCGGCGACGAGTATCATATTACGGCAGAAATGCACGGATATCTGATCGACGACGTTCTTATCGACGGTAAGTCGGTAAGTTTTGCGGCAGACGATAACAGCATAGCATTAGACGTCGACGAAATAAAAGCGCTCGATTTCGGCACGCACGAAATAAGCGTTGTGAATCCGTTGTTTAAATCGACGGCAGAGTTTAATTGCGTAAATACAGTCGAGACGGCAACTCTTACCGAAAAGTCGAAGGTCATAGACGGCAGCGAAACTTCGGTAAAGTTGAACGGCGAATTCGACGACGGGATCTCCATTGTGTCCGTAACGCGCTCGGGCGCACTCGATTGGGATGTCGGACAGAGCATATCTTTGTCGGGTTTTACCGTCGTAAGCGACGGTTTGGTAATAGGCAAGTCTGTAATCGACGGCGTGTATAAAACTTGTAAATACGATATAGAGTTTTCCAACGGAGGCAAGGAAACGATATCGCTCACAAACGACAAAACGGTTTTCCGTTGCGATTTCGACGACGTTGATACTTGGACGGATAAGTTCGCGGACGACGGCGTAAGTTCGGAATTCGTATATGACGACGACTTCGGCGGCAAAGTCCTTAAAGTCGATCCGAGCGAAAACAACGCATACTCGGGCTGGTTCAACGGGATATTCCGTATGCATAACGGATATTACGACGATCCCACTACCGCGTATCCGATACTCGATTTCGACGGCGACAAATATTACGAATTTTCGTTCGATTACAAGGTGGAAATGAACGGCGCCGCACATACAAATCTCGGGTATTATTTTATCGACAAATGGACAAGCGGCGAAAGAGAAAAGCTGGGCGCTTACGAAGACGGAAACATACACGCTTTCTCGGTCGTAATGCGCGGCGACAGGTTTACCGAGTTCGCGATACGTCTCGATCCGAGAGAGTCGGACGGTTTGAGTCGGTTGTTTATAGATAATTTCCGTATCGTCGAAACGGATACTTTGTTTGCCTGCGATTTTGACGGGCGCAATACTTGGAGCGATAAGCTGACCGAGGACTACGGCGTTGTCTCTATCGAAAACGGTATCGACGGGTTTACGGGAAACGTTCTTAAGCTACAGACCGGCAATTGGAAAGTACACGATCCGTCTACTTGGTTTACGCGTGTTTTCTGCTTGACCGTAAACGGACACGACGCCGCATGGGTATCGCTCGATTTGGCAGAGGACGAATATTATGAGTTTTCGTTCGATTATAAAGTCGATATGAACGGCGTTTCGGCACATGCAAACATCGGGTATTATTATAACTTCGTATTAAACGGCGGACATGAAATGTCGCTCGACGGCAAAAGCTATACGGACGGCGCAGTACACACGTTTACCGCTACGGTAAAGGGTAGCGATCTTACCGAATTTTGTATAGGGCTCGATCCGCGAGACAACGATCTGCAAAGCGTGATGTATATAGATAATTTTGCGGTAAGACGCGTAAAAATTCAGGCATAGGAGAATAGGTATGAAAAAGAAAATGTTGGGCTTATTGGCAGCGGCGGCGATGATATTGCCGACGGTCGGAATGTCGACCGTCTATGCGGAAGGCAGATATAAAGCGGAGTTCGAAGAAAGCACGTTCGCCGGTATGTTTGACGTGTGGTCGGAAACTGTGGGAGATACGCCGATATTTGTTCGAGACGGTTTTATAATTTCCACAGGACGATCGGAAAACAAGATTTTGCTCAAACAACCGTCGGCATTGTCCGCGTTTACTTTAGAGGCGGATTTTTATCCGATAGACGACATGTGTCAGTTCAGCGTCGGTTATTACATTTATGCGAGCGGCGCGGCAGATACGCTCGACGGGATAAACGCGTATAACGTTCAGATAGAACGCGACTATGCTTCGACTTCGGCATTTATCAAGATCCATCGGTTTGAATACGGATACAAAGGAGTGATCGCCGAAAAAGCAATAGAGCTTAAAAAACTGCCCGTGGATATGAAAGTATCGGCAAATAACGGCAACGTAAAAGTTTATGTGTACGGCGAAAGCGTAGCGGTTGTGGATGTAACTCTGCCGTCGTATACGCCCGGGCGCGTGGGATTCCGAACGTTTCGCGGCAATGCCGGGAAGATAGGTAACTTTCGCGTTACCGCCGCCGATCTGGATGCCGATAAGAGCGAATTGTCGGCGCTTTTGGCGGATGCGAGAAAAATCGATACGGCAGAATATACGCTCGGTTCGAAAACCGTGTTTGAGTCGGCGCTCCAAACGGCGGAACATGCCATGGAAAGCAATGCACAGTCGGTGATAGACAACGCCGTAAGCGCACTGCGCTCGGCGATCGTCGGACTGAATAAAAATTACTCTTTCGCCGATTTATCGGCTTTGATAGCGAAAGCGGACGAAAAACTGGCAAAAAGCGGCGTATATACTCAAAACAGCATAGCCTCGCTTCGTTCTGTTGCGGCGCGCGCCAAGCTTTTGACGGAAGACTGCGCGTCCGACGATCTGTCGGCTATGGGACTTTTGCTCGATAACGCGCTCGAAGGATTGATAAAATATATAGGGAAGTAAGAGCGATAAAGGGGCTTCCGTACTTTTATTTTATCGTGATTATTTAATTCGCTTGACACGGACGGCGTTCGGCGAGTATAATCATATTAAAGCAAAGGTTATGGTGAGAATGCGCACCACTGCCTTCCAATCGTAACCAAACGCTGTATAATGTACAGCGTTTTTGCATAGGAGGGTTACAATATGACAAACGTTCCCGAATTATTCGGCTCGATGGTGTTCAACGAACATGTCATGCGTGAGCGACTGCCCAAGGAGATATTCAAGGCGTTGCACACCACCATGCAAACAGGTAAGCCTATTTCGTCCGAGGTTGCCGACGTTGTGGCGAATGCCATGAAAGATTGGGCGATCGAAAAGGGCGCAACGCATTACACGCATTGGTTTCAGCCGATGACAGGCGTTACCGCCGAAAAGCACGACAGCTTTATTCAGCCTGCCGACGGCGGAACGGTCATCATGAATTTTTCGGGGAAACAGCTTATAAAGGGCGAACCCGACGCGTCGAGTTTTCCGTCGGGCGGACTGCGCTCCACGTTCGAGGCGAGAGGCTATACGGCTTGGGATCCTACGAGTTATGCGTTTGTCAAGGATTCGGTGCTTTACATACCTACCGCGTTTATATCGTATTCGGGTCAGGTCCTCGATAAAAAGACGCCGCTATTGCGGTCAATGGACAGACTGAGCAAGGCCGCCAAGC
>CATKFJ010000232.1 GCA_949747725.1 uncultured bacterium | reverse complement strand
GAACCCCCGTGCCCGTTAAGGCAAATGGTTTTCAAGACCACCTCGTTATGACCACTTCGATATGCCTCCGTATTTTTTGATATGATTTCCGCAAAAAAAACATTTTGCAGAAATATTTGTAGAAGTTTGTGTTCGCACGGTTGTTTTGTAGAAAAACTTGACCTATTGAACGAGCTGCCGCGTATGGCTATTTTATAACGATTTCGCTACCGAAAGCAAGTGTTTTAAGCGTGTTTGCGAGTAGTCCAAAAACATTTGTAGAAAGATTTAGGGGAATAAACCCATTGAAATCAATCGCATTTCAAGACCGCCTCGTTATGACCGCTTCGATACGCCTCCGAATTATTAAGATGTGGGTATATTATACTTGATTCTGATTTAAAAGTAAAGCGTTTATGCGGTAGAATAATAACTTGATAGACTGATAAATAATTAGGATTTCCGAATTGACTGCTGCCATACACGGCGATAAAATAACAAAAGAAGTGGGTTGACAGTTGCGCATAATAGTGGTATAATACGAAACAAACCACGAGGAAAATATGTCGGAAGAGAAGAAGGCGGCGGCAACGCGCTATCACAGAAAAACGCTGTTGGACACGGCAGACAGATTGCTCATGCAGTACGGCTACGACGGCATGAATATGAATATGCTCGCAAAAGAAGCCGGATACTCCAAAGCCACGGTCTATGTTTATTTCGAGAGCAAGGACGAGATAGTCCGTATGCTTTGCATCGATCGGTTACAGCTTTTGCGGCGCGAGTTCGCCGTCATTCTCAAGAACGGGTCGGAACCGCAAGAGATGTTCGGCGAGATAAGATCGGTGCTTAACGAGTTTGCCATAGAGGACGGCGCATATTTCGACTTTATCTGTTCGCAACGCCATGCGCCCGACGACGGCGACGCTTCGCAGAGCGAAAAGGATCTTTCGGCGCTTGTTTGCGGCATACTCGACGATCTTACCGCGCTCGCGCCGCGCGACGAACTCAAAGTCAAATGGTATTCGTATTACGGCAAAGTGAAAACGGCAGGCATGTTCTGCACGCCCGACGGAGGTAAGCAATGAGCCTTATCGAGTTTAAAAACGTCAGTAAGATATACAAGCTCGGCGAAGTGGAAATACCTGCGCTTGCGGGAGTGGATTTTGCCGTCGACGCAGGCGAGTTTGTTGTGGTGCTCGGCGCGTCGGGCGCGGGCAAGTCCACGGTTTTGAACATTCTCGGCGGCATGGACGGCGCGTCGGGCGGCGCGGTTATCGTGGACGACGAGGATATTACAAAGTACAACCGCAAACAGCTTACAATGTACCGTCGCGAAAAAGTAGGGTTTGTATTCCAGTTTTACAATCTGATTTCCAATCTTAACGCGCTCGAAAACGTCGAGTTTGCCGCGTCGGTCGCGCCCGAACATCTCGATCCTGCGGAAACGCTCGAAAAAGTAGGACTTGCGGATCGCGCAAAAAACTTTCCGAGTCAGTTGTCCGGCGGCGAGCAACAGCGCGTGGCGATCGCGCGCGCGGTCGCCAAAAACCCGTTACTGCTTCTATGCGACGAGCCGACGGGCGCGCTCGATTACAAGACGGGGAAAATGGTGCTGAAACTGCTTGAGGACGTAAACCTCAAGTACAATAAGACGGTGGTGCTTATCACTCATAACAGCGCGATCGCGCCGATGGCGGACAAAGTAATACATATGCGCAGCGGCAAAGTGGAAAAAATAGATATCAATGCCGAGCGCGTTCCCGTCGACACGATAGAGTGGTAGACAAACGCCGTACGAATCGACTTGGAGAACCCGATGAAATACATAATGCTGAAAACGTTTCGGGACATTCGCGAAACCATAGGCAGTTTTATTTCGATTGTTGCGGTGATAATAATCGGGTGCTTTTTCTTTGCCGGAATAACTGCGGGATCTGCGGCGATAACCAATCAGGTGCACGACTATTATTCTTTAAGCAATTATGCGACGTCGCGAGCCGAATATATGTACGTAAACTCGACGGCTGTCGCAGAGATCGCGGCGGAGTCGGGCGTAAAGCAAGCCGCCGGCTATAATACTTTCCATTCGCAAACGGCGGTAGGCGGTAAAAAGATCGATCTGACCGTAACGACGCTTACCGATGGTATCGACGAACCGACGATTGTTTCGGGCGCTATGCCGGCGCACGGCGAGATATTGGTCGATACCGTAGCGGCGGAACGGCACAACATAAATATAGGCGACACGCTCGATTTCGATATTGCCACGCTCAAAACAATAACGCTTGAAATGAACACGCAGAACTCGGGGGAGCAGACGGCGCAATACACGACCGAAACGGAATCGGTCAAGTACGGCTTTAAAGTAAGCGGAATATATCATTCGCCCGATGTTATATATAAAGTAAACGTGCGCAACACATCGGCGCTGCCCGACGAGTTTATTACGGCGTATGTAAATATGGATGACATCGATCTGTATACGGAAGACGCTGAGATCGTTTTGCCGCCCGTGTATATAGAAAACGTCGGGCTTGTTCCCGTTGTCAGAACGTTCGAAGACGTGACGAAAGACGTCGACGTGTTTAACGGCATAAAGATAATCGGCACGGGCAATCTTGATACCGACAAATTGTTCGAACGCTATTCGCTGTCGAGCGCGGAAGACATAAACGCAATGTTTGCCGATACGGGCGCGGCGGCAGGATTGTATATGTATAAGCTCGACCGCGAAAACTTCCCGTCGGTAACGGCGTTTAACAGCCTCAACGACACAATAGCGGCGCTTGCCGGCGTGTTGCCGTTTATGTTCTTTGCCGTAGCGGCGGCGATAACGATAATATCCCTTTCGAAAACGGTAGACAATCAGCGCATGCAGATCGGCGTGATACAAGCGATCGGCGTAAGCAAGGGCAGTATTTATTTTTCGTATATCTTTTATGCGCTGTTTGCGTGCATTATTGGCGGTGTTGTCGGCGGCGGCGCAGGTATACTGTTTGTGCCGTGGTTGATGAATTTTCTGTATTTGCGGCAGTTCAGCATGCCGCCGACGCCGCAACATGTAAGCGTATTGTTTTTGATACTCGGCATAGCGGTAGCCGCCGCGCTTGCGTGCTTAGCCGCGTTTTTGTCGTGTCATCATACGCTTAAGATCCAACCGGCGCAAGCCATGCGCCCGAAGCCGCCCAAAAAGACCAAGCGCATTCTTGCCGAGCGTTGGACGGGATTGTGGAAACGGTTGGGCTTCGGTACGAAAATGAATATGCGCAATATGTTTTTGCATAAACTGCGCATGCTGCTTTCGTCCGTCGGTATTATCGGATGTATTGCGTTGCTTATCGGGCTTATCGGGCTTAAAGACAATATGGATTTTTCGTTTGACGGTTACGACAAGTCTGTCGGGTACGATCTTACCGTATCGATCAATGCGCCCGTCGATCTCGAAACGTTCGATATTGCTGAAATATCCGATAGAAACGGCGTGGAATATCTTAAAAGTATAACGTTTGTTCCGTCGTTTTCGGGACGGTTCGAGCTTGACGGTAAAACGGCGGACATGACGGTCATGGCGTTGCCGCGCGATTTGACGGATATAGAATACGCCGATCCCGACTGCATAAAAATTTATACGGATATAAGCGGCGAGAATAGAGTTACGTTTGACGAAAACACGTTTGCCATACCGACCGCGCTTGCGGATAAGCTTGGTGCGAAAGTGGGCGACACGGTGCGCGTTACCGGTTATGCTCTCGATAATCATTCGGTGGATATGACGGTTACCGTTACGCATATCGTGTACGAATATTTCGAGCAAAAGGCATATTGCAGTTACAAGCTGTTTACCGAAAAGGGCGTGGGGCTGTTTGCGGATACGGCGTACATTTCGGTCACCGACGGCACGAGCCTCGAAACGGCGATCGAAATATTGGAGGGGTACGACGGTATCGTTCGCGACGTGCGTTCGTTCGCGACGGTGTTCGAATCGCTCAAGGATAAAATGTCGTTGTTGGATTATGCGGTCATACTGTTCGTTATCGGTGCGGCAGTGCTTGCCGTCGCGGTAATATACAACATTACGGCGACCAATCTTAAAGAACGCACGAGAGAGATCGCCACGCTGATGGTACTCGGATATAAGCAAAAAGAAACAGCGGCAATGATTATCGTTGAAAATTTAGTGATAACTCTTATCGGCTGTGCGATAGGTCTGCCGCTCGGCTACGGGCTGATGCTGTGGCTTATATATATATCGTCGTCGTTCAACGTGTTTATATCGTCGTTTTTGAGCTGGTACGTCGCGATAGGTTGCATGCTGCTTACGTTCGCGTTTTCGCTTATCGCCACGCTCATGTTCAATATAAAAATAAAAAATATATCCATGGTCGAAGCGCTTAAGAGCGTGGAATAAAATACATACGACAAAAAAGCCTTGCGTAACGAGTATGCAAGGTTTTTTCGTAACGGCAGATTAGGAAAAGCGCCGCTATATAAAAGGAATTGTTTTCCTTGTCGCCGCAGATCAGCCGTCGATCTCGAAATGGCTGTTGGCGTGACGCGTCGGAGGCATTCTGTTGCCTTTTTTGACGTGAACCGAACCTACGACTTTGCCTTTGGACGATACAATGTTGTATGCGCCCGTTTTGGGGGCAATCTTGCCCGATGTAAGCTTATCCATGTTAAACATTTTCCTCCTCGATATTATTTTGTCGAATTTATCGGAAAATATACGCGGATAATTAGCAACTCAAAAAATAGTAGAGTTATGAGTGATCAAGCGTCGGAATTAAGCGTCGCGGATTTTACATAGCCGTATTTTGTGCGATAGATCATTATCATGGTGACGGAGATCGCGAGCGACAGAAGTTCGGCGACAGCCGTTGCGCTCCATATCCCGTTCACGCCGAATATGAGCGGCGTGAGGAATACCGCGCCGATCTGGAACAAGAGCGTGCGCGATACGGATATTATAAACGATACGGGTCCGTTATTGAGCGCGGTAAAGAATGCGGACGCGAAAATATTGAATCCGCTTATCAGGAACGACAGTGAATATATGCGAATGGCAAGCGTCGTAAGCTCCAACAGATTTTCGTCGTAGTTTACAAACACGTACGCGAGTGGTGAAGCCAGCGCTTCGGAAAGCGCGGTCATGATCACGGCTGCTGCGGTATAGAACAGCAGGCATTTTTTAAATATGCTTTGCAGTTGTTCGCGGTCGTTCGCACCGTAGTTGTAGCCGACGATCGGCGATACTCCGACGGCAAAACCGAGATAGCAACCGATAAAGATAAAGCCTATGTACATCAGTATACCGTACGCCACCACGCCGTCGTTGCCGATGTATTTAAGGAGTTGGAAGTTGTACAGCATGTTTACGAGCGAAGAGGATATATTGGTTATCATTTCCGACGAGCCGTTGGAACAGATCTTGAATATGGTTTTCGCATTGAACGACGGTTTGGCAAAGTATAAGCGTTTGCCTTTCTTTATAAAGAAATACGCAACGGGAATAACGCTGCCCACGCATTCGCCGACAATGGTCGCGACTGCCGCGCCCACTACGCCCATATCTGCGACATAGATAAGCAAAAAATCGCCGAGCATGTTGGTAACGCCTGCGGCGACCGTAATGGCAAGCCCGAGTTTGGGGCGGTCGGCTACGGCGAAATAGTATTGAAAAAACGATTGAAGTATAAACGGCACAAGCCCGGCGAGCATTATTCGCCCGTACGTAACGCAGTGACCGTACACGTCGCCTTTCGCGCCGAGCGCCGACGCTACTCGGGGCATTACGGGGATCATGATCGCAGTAAACGTTGCGGCAGTTACCGCGGTAATAATAAAAAGTCCCGAAAACATGCGGCGCGCAGTATGTTCGTCGCCTTGACCGAAAAGTTTGGCAATAAGCGCGCAACCGCCGCTGCCGAGCAGAAACCCGATAGACCCGAGCATATAGAAAACGGGCAAAAACAAATTGACGGCTGTAAAAGCGTCGTCGCCGACAACGTTGGAAATAAATAAACCGTCCACAATACCGTACAACGACGTGAAAATCACCATGATGATAGTGGGCAGTGCGAAACGTATTAGCCTGAAAAATGTGAATTTATCCGAAATCTGCATGCGTGTCACGATTACTCCTCGCTCGATAAAACTCATACAAAAAGGCTCGGTTAAAATTTACCGAGCCCGCCCGACATCTTGTCAACTTTTCAATCGGGATTGAAAGTTCTCCGATGACTGTGACATAATATATCAGTTTGAATTTTTGTTGTCAACCGTTTTTTATCAGTTATGCAAAAATCTGCGCATTTCGTCTATATTTTTTTGTTCGACCCAAAGCAGTTTATAGCCGATATTTTTCACGTCGTTGTCCACGTCGGCATAATCGCTCAGTTTGGACGTGCATTCGGTAACGCCCTTGGTCGTGCCGTCGATTATCATTTTTGCGACTTCGCGTTCGGGCGTTTCGTCGTTTATTTTGAAATCGATCATCAAGCCGGACATTGTGCGCGCTATTTTGCCGACGCTTTTCGGCTGTTCGTCGCGCTCCTCGAGTTTTTCGGTGATTTGAGAACAGACGTCCGAATAATCGAATATGTCTTTTTCGACTGCCGTTCTCAGTTCGCCCGGTCCGATATTGGTATTGACGTGTTCGAGCGCGTCCCTGCCCATTTGTGCGGCTTGGTGCAATTGTTTTAAAAATTCGACTTCGCGTTCGCGCTTGACTTGCTGTTCTTTGGTCATTTCGGTTTCCATGTTATCCTCCGTTCGGTTGTTAGTTTGCGCAGAAAAACGAAAAATAATTCGGAACTTGATTGCCGTTCTTTTGCAGAAGAAGTAGCGCATAAAAATTTATAATTCTTTTTGTAAAATCTTGCGTTTAAATGTAGATTGTGTTATACTTGTACAGTACGTAATGCCGCGCGGAACAGCGGCAGATAAAAAAGCAAAAACAAAAATTTTTCGGAGGATTTTATGCAATATTCACGCGAAGTGGAAAACATGCAGTGCGTTGCAAAAGGTTGCAATCACGGTCCTGCTCCCATTCCCGAAGAGGGCAAGTGGGTTCAAGCCTATGATATCAAGGATATCAGCGGACTTAAGCACGGCTGCGGTTGCTGCGCGCCCCAACAGGGCACGTGTAAGCTTACGCTCAACATCAAGAACGGCGTTATCGAGGAAGCGCTGGTCGAAACGATCGGCTGCTCGGGTATGACGCACTCGGCGGCTATGGCGGCGGAAATTCTGCCCGGCAAGACGTTGCTCGAGGCGGTCAATACCGATCTTGTTTGCGACGCCATTAACGTGGCAATGCGCGAGCTGTTTTTACAGATAGTTTACGGCAGAACGCAATCGGCGTTCTCCGACGCGGGTCTGCCCGTAGGCGCGGGACTCGAGGATCTCGGCAAAGGCTTGCGCTCGCAGGTGGGTACAATGTACTCGACCAAGCTCAAAGGACCGCGCTATCTCGAAATGGCGGAAGGCTATGTCACGCGTCTTGCGCTCGACAAGAACGGCGAGATCACCGGCTATGAGTATGTCAACCTCGGCTTGCTTATGAAATACGTGCAAGAGGGCATGAGCGGCAACGACGCGCTCGAAAAGTCCAAAAAGCATTACGGCAGATTCGAAAACGCGGCTAAGTATATAGTGCCGCGCAACGAGTAGTAGGAGGGAATAATCATGGCTGTTACATTCGAAGGATACGAAAGAAGAATAGATAAGATAAATGCCGAGCTTAAAAACTATGGCATCAAGTCCCTCGAGGACGCGCGCGACATCTGCCTTAAACGCGGTGTCAATGTGGAAGAGATCGTAAAAGGCGTTCAGCCCATAGCGTTCGAGAACGCGGTATGGGCGTACACCGTCGGTTGCGCCATAGCGTTCAAAAAGGGCGTTAAGACCGCCGCGGACGCCGCCGAGTGCATCGGTATCGGCTTGCAGTCGTTCTGTATCCCCGGCAGTGTCGCCGATCAGCGCAAAGTCGGTTTGGGACACGGCAATCTCGGGGCAATGTTGCTCCGCGAAGAAACGGATTGCTTTGCGTTCCTCGCCGGTCACGAGTCGTTCGCTGCTGCGGAAGGCGCGATCGGTATTGCGCGCAACGCCAACAAGGCGCGTAAAAAACCGCTCCGCGTCATACTTAACGGCTTGGGCAAGGACGCGGCGTACATAATCTCGCGTATCAACGGGTTTACATATGTTCAGACAAAGTACGACTACTTTACGGGCGAGCTTAAGATCGTTCGCGAAGTTCCGTTCTCGGACGGCGAGCGCGCAAAAGTGCGCTGCTACGGCGCCGACGATGTGAGCGAGGGCGTTGCGATCATGCGTCACGAAAAGGTGGACGTATCGATCACGGGTAACTCCACCAACCCCACGCGTTTCCAACACCCCGTTGCCGGTACGTATAAAAAATGGTGTCAGGAAAACGATAAAAAGTATTTCTCGGTAGCGAGCGGCGGCGGTACGGGCAGGACCCTTGACCCCGATAAAGTAGCTGCCGGCCCGGCATCGTACGGCATGACCGATACCATGGGTCGTATGCATAGCGACGCGCAGTTCGCAGGCAGTAGCTCCGTGCCGGCGCACGTCGAAATGATGGGGCTTATCGGTATGGGCAATAACCCCATGGTCGGCGCTACCGTTGCATGCGCCGTTGCGGTTTCGCTTGCCAAATAACTTACTTCTTTTCGGGAAAAGAAGTAAGCAAGAAAAGCTTGAGTTATTGTTTGCAAGTGATATAAACTGTTCCGTTCTTATCCCATAAGAAAGAAAGTAAGCAAATATTAAGTATATATAATCAAACATAAAAGCGGCGTCGAACGTTATTCGTCGCCGCTTTTTATGTTAGGAAAAATAAAGAAGTTACAATTTGTCATTTGTAATTGCCGATCGCCTTTTTATTGACAAAAACAAATATATTTGATAAAATTGTAATTGCCAAACCAAAATTACATATTTTTATTCCGCATGAGAATAGCTATAGGTAGAACTATACTCGTAATCGTTTACAATTCTCATGCGGATTGTAATTTTGGTTTGGCGACTAAGCGATGAACAGTATATTCTGCGGCGCTGTTCTCGCAAGGGGATAGCGCTTTTTTATTTTAAAGGCGTTCTGTCGTCGGTTCTGCCGAGTAGATAGTCTACGGATACGTTAAAATAGCTTGCAATAATAATTAAATCGTCAATCAACGGCAAGCAATCTAATTTATACCATTGGGCTATATTATTCCTGTGAATAAGCAATTTTTGAGCTAATTCGTATCTGGTTTTGATGTTGTGCTCTATTCGCAGTTCTTCCAGCCGCACGAAAAAATTTTTAGGATGGGTCGACCTATCGAAATAGTCTTCGTTCGTGTTGGCTATCAAATAATCTACCGATATATTAAAGTAATCGGCAATGCGAATCAAAGAAGGAGTTTTAGGAACTATGCCATAATTAAACGCGTTTGAAAATGTCGAACGATTGATGCCTATTACCTCGGCTTTCTTGTCCTTGCTTTTTACATCTATATCGTTTGTCAGTTCTATAAACCGTTTTTGAAACTCTTTCGAAATAGCCATTACAAATCCCTTTGCGGTTAGACAATAAACAATTTACATTGTCGTCATCTAATGATATTATATATTTGCTTTGTAAACGACAATACGCAATGCGAATTGACGTTAATATATGCAAACAAAAGGACAAATAAAAATGAAATCATGTGCTTTTTTCGGACATCGCTATATGGATGTTAAACAATACAGGGATAAACTTTTGCTGATATTAAAAGACATCATAGAAACTAGAGGCGTTACTCAATTCTATTCGGGTTTTCGCGGTGATTTTGATGTGTATTGCAGTTATTTGGTAAAAGAATTGAAAGACGTTTATCCGCATTTGAAAAATACTATGGTGTTGTCATACATTCCGGAAAAAACAAAGAGTTCAGATGACTCATTTAGTCTGCCGAGTTGTTTTGACGACAGTGTTTATCTTTTGGAAAGGAGAGTGCCCAATCGATTGGCTATCATAGAAACCAATAAACAGTTAGTCGATATTGCCGATTTTATCATTGCGGGAGTGATAACGCATTGCGGGGGAGCATATATGGCTTGCGAGTATGCTTATAAAAAGAAAAAGCCGATTATAAGTATAATCGACGGTTGGGAGATTATCTAATATGAAAAATAAGAAAATACCAGTAATTATATTTACCGTACTTTCAATAACTTTATATTCTGTTTTTCCGGTATTTGCCAATGCGCAAACGTTAAGTAAAAGAATTCCGACATACGGACTTTATTGCGCTTGTTCCGAGATGGTCATAGACGGCGATGTAAGTTTTGATTTTACAGATACGGAGTTGCTATCGCATGGAATAGGTCTGAAAGAAGCGAATTACAGGGTAACGGCGAATAAAGATATGAGTAAGGCAGAATTTGCAATTCCGTTTATATCGACGGCAAGAGAAGTTCCTCAATTTAACGTAATGCTAAACGGTCAAGCGGTGAACGGCGCTGTTTGGTTTGGTAATCAAACATTGGAAACAGATTATAGTTTTGATATAGAAAATAACTTTTCGCCTATTTTAGACGACAATATAATAGGTACGCTTTATTCCGTTATTCCAAACGGCGAGATAATAACAATTTCGCTATCATTCAAAGAAAACAACAGCTTTATTTATGAAACTTCCAATGAGTCGGCATTATCTCAAATGGGAAAGGGTAATTATTGCTGGACTTTTCGAAATGCTTTTTCAAAACCGTATTATAACTTTTTTGTGCTTGGCGATTTTACGGAGCATTTGTTTGACAGCAGTTGCGAATATAGGAGCGAGATTATGACTTGCAAAGATTATATATGCAAACAATATGAATCGCTCAAATATTATTATGATGACTACGGAGGAGTTCCTATAGATTATTTCTATTCGGAAGTTAATAAATTATTGCTACGAAATTCGTATATTAAATATGACGAACTGTTTTTGTATTCAATTGATTATCTTCGGTTGAACGCATACAAATTTATTGTGGCAATAGATAGAGAGGCGGTAATAAATTACACATTGCCGATAACAGTGCAGCGCAATTACATATCGAATTCTTTGATATATTCCGTGGAACATAAACAAACGGGAAATTATAAAACAGATTATACTGTTAAATTGAACGATGATAATCCTTATATTATAGAATCAAATATAAAAACGGAAAAGAGCGGTTTGATTTGTACTGCGGAAACTTCGGAAGATTTTTGTTTTGCATTCGGTGCGACAGAAAAACCGATCGATACATCGGCGAATGTTAACGACGGAGTGAGTAAAACTGTCGTTATCTTTAGTATTGTAATCACTTGCGCTGTTCTTATTGTTGTTGCGATTGTTACGATCGTGGCGAGGCGTCAAAAAAATCTTAATAGATAACACCCGACGATACAGCCCGTTATAGTTGCGACGAGCGCGACGGGAATCGCATAGCGCAGTTTTCGTACGTGCGACTGTGAGAAGTAAATTGTGGATATGTAGAAAATCGTTTCGCTCGAGCCGTATATGACGGACGCGCACCGCCCGATATAGCTGTCCGCGCCGTAGTCGGTATAGATGCCGTCGAGTATGGCGAGCGAGCCTGCGCCCGATACGGGGCGGAGCAGTAAAAGCTCGGCGAGTTCTTTGGGCAGACCTACGGTGTTAAGCACGGGTGCGACCGCTTGCGCAAGATAAGCCGACGCGCCCGATACGCGGAACGCTTCGACGGCGACCATAACGGCGAGGAGGTAGGGAAAAACGTTTATCGTAAGATCCACGGCTTGGCGCGCGCCGTCTATAAAACCGCCGTACGGTTCTTTGCGGCGGATAAACGACAGAAGCAAGACTATCAAAAACAGAATGGGGATAATGTAAGCGCTCATGACGCGACCCCCTTGCGCCGCGCGCGTTTTTTGCGGCGCGGTTTGGATCGATCGGTCGGAAACAGCGGAGATCTTTCGGCATGCGCGTCTGGCGTGCCGTTGCGTTTTCTGTCGAACACGGCGGCGCACAGTTTAACGCCGATTATACCTATAACCGTTGAAAGCACCGTGGCGACGAGCGACGGGAAAAGAAAGTCCGCAGGGTTGGCGGAGCCTGCCGTAGCGCGCATGCCTATAACCGTTGTGGGCAGTATCTGCAAGCTTGTCGCCGAGATCACGGTCAGCATTATCATGTCGGTCGACGCTTTTTTACTGCCGTTATCCATGCGGTTTATTGCGGATATCGCCATGGGCGTGGCGGCATTGCCAAGCCCCAACAGATTGGCAGACACGTTCATGGTTATGTATTTGCGCGTTTCCCGGTCGCAAGAAGGGAACAGTCGCGATATCACGGGGCGGAGCAGTTTTTCGAGACCGCGCGACAGCCCGAGTTTTTCTATAAGCGAAAAGAACCCGAGCCAAAACGCGTACAGCGCGAGCAGGTTAAGCGAAAGCTCTACTGCGCCGTGCGCGCCCGTTATCATGGAATTCACTGCGGCGGCAGGGTCGGTGAATATCATCAGCCCGAGCGACGTCGACAGCATTATCAGCCAAATAAACGCCATGCTTTAATATATGTAACATTGACTTTTTAAATGATATCGTATATAATATATCAAATTCGATCGAGGAGGCATAATAAATGTTTATGTACATAATGTCGGCGTTGTTGGCTGCCATTGCCTTTTCGTTCTATTATTTTTACATACGGCGTGCTTGTACCGTCGCCGGGATCGATATAAAAACGGATCGTGCGTTCGGAGCGGTAATAGCGCTTATCGCCGCATGTTTGGCTGCGGTTTTCGCGTCCGATATGGGGATCGGCGCCGTTTTTACGTTGCATATTTTGGTATTCGCGCTTGTTTTCGACTTTGCGAATTTTATCGTTAAAAAAGCGTGCAAAAAAAGATATGCGGACGGATGTGAAGCGTGGAAAACGGTTTACGGCAGCGGAATCGTTCCGCTTGTTGCGGCGCTTGTTATGGTAATAGCCGGTTATGCGGTAATGAATAACGTTGTGCGCGCCGATTATAGTGTCTTTACGAAAAAAAGCTTGCGCGCCGAGGGGTACACCGTTGCGCTTATCTCCGACGTGCATTACGGTATATCGATAGACGGCGCAGAGCTTGACCGCATTTGCGACGAAATAAGCGCCGCATACCCGAGCGTCGTCGTGCTGTGCGGCGATATCGTCGACGAGAGTACGACTGCGGACGGCATGCGCGAAGTCTTTGACGCGCTGGGGTCGATAAAGAGCGAATTCGGCGTGTTTTATGTGTACGGCAATCATGACAGGCAGTTGTATTCCGATACGGCGGCGTTCACGGAAGCCGAGCTGGAACAGGCAATCACGGACAGCGGAATAACAGTATTGCGCGACGAGGCGTATACCGTAAATTCCGAGCTTACGCTTATTGGGCGCGAGGACAGATCGTACCGTGCAAACGGTGGACGAAAACCTATAGCCGAGCTTATGAACGGGGTCGATCCGAATAGTTTCGTTATTACGCTCGATCACCAACCGCACGAGTACGCCGAAAACGCGGATGCCGGCGTCGATCTTATTTTATCGGGGCATACGCACGGCGGACAGATATTTCCGGCAAATTTACTGTTCGATCTGTTCAAGCTGAACGATCTGAATTACGGGCACGCAACGATAGGCGAACACTGTCAAGCGATAGTAACGTCGGGGCTTGCCGGTTGGGGATTTCCCGTTAAGACATCCGCGCCTGCGGAATACGTGATAGCGGAAATCAAAAATTAAATTTTATAGCCTTTTATTATCGCGTCGAGATTGCCTGCGTCCGAAACATGGAATTCGGTTGCGTTCAAGTGATTCAACAGCGCCTGTATAATTATCGCGCCGTACGGCAGGGTATCTGCTCGGCGCGCGCATACGGGACGGAAAGTCGCGAGCTTGGGACTTAAAGCTATTGGCATGAATTCGTCGAGCTGTTTTGCCGTGAACTTGCGCGTAACGGCTGTCTTGTCGTAGACCTTGAGATCGAGTATGCCTGCGGCTATCGCGCAAGCGCTGCCGCCCGAAATAACGACGGGACGTTTATGTATTTCGCCGTATTCCGATACCGTTTGCGGCAGGGTGTCTATTGCTTTGCGATAATCCCCGTCGAATGTGTTTTTGAGCACCACCACGCCGAGCGGCAGGCTTTTTACATAGTCGGGTCTTGTTCCGTCGGGCGACGAAATTACCTCGAGCGAACCGCCGCCGAGATCGCATACCGTTACCGCGCCGCTCGGTTTGTCCGCGCCGAACAGCGCCAGCTCCGCTTCCTGTTCGGGAGAGAGCAGTATTATGTCGAGCCCGATATTTTTCTTGATGCGCGCAATAAAGTCGTTGCCGTCTGCGGCGCGGCGTACCGCTTCGGTCGCAAACGCGATCGTTTTTTCGCAGCCCAACGCTCGGCATTCGTCAATGTACGATCTGAGCGCGGCTTCCGTTGCCGCTATGCCCGTTTCGGACAGCTTGCCCGTAAATTGCAAGCCGTCGGCGAGTTTGGTGATCGTCGAACGTATGATACCGCTATCCGTCGCCATGCGAATCGAATTGGATCCGATGTCTATCGCTGCAAGCATAATTCCTCCGTAATGTTGGATTGGGAATAGATTTAAATAATAAAGACCGTTGCGCAATGTAACGGTCTTCTTTTTGCGGTTATTCGCTGTCTACTACTATTTCGCCGCGGTAAACCATATCGAGCATTTCGCGCGCATAGTTTTCCACAAACTCGGAAGAGGCGCAGTAATCTATCATGCCGTCGTTCTTTTCTATTATCTGCGCAAGCTGCGCGTTTTGGTTTTCGAGCGCTTTTTTGCGGCTGTTCACCGCGCCGAGTTTAACGAGATTTATTATAAGCGCTATTATAAGCAACAACAAAAACACGGAAAGAGCCGCGACTACTATTTTTATAACCGTACGGTTGGTTTGTGCGGACGTCTGTTTGTGCGCGCCCGATCTTTTTGTTCTCTCTTTATCGACCATAACGATAGTTTATCACCGTACTATAACCGTTGTCAAGTCTTTTATAAGCAAATGAGTTGCGGTAATCGCGTCAAAACACTTTTTTTTGTCGGAATAATATGTTAGAATAATAATCTATCTACCGAGCGAGGAGAGATCATGCAAGAGCCGTATCAGTGGTATGTCATGTACGTGCGCGCCAATTCCGAACAGCGCGTTATAGCAGACATAAACAGATATATACAAAAACAAACGTTCGACTATGAGTTCGATCCGTTCTGTCCCGAATCGGAATACTATTACCGCAGCAAGCAAGACAGACTGATAGGAAAATCATACCGCAAACGTCCGCTGTTCCCGGGCTATGTTTTTATGGAAACAACCATGCCGCCCGAAGTGTTCGTGCGCGAGTTCGGCGCATACATTTACGGTTCGCAGGACATAATACGGCTGTTGCGCATGGGGTCGTCGCACGGTAATATAGCGTTACCCATAGACGAGCGGCGGCGACTCGAGTTTCTTTTGCGCGGCAAACGCTGTTTGGAATGTTCGGTCGGGTATATAGTCGGCGACAAAGTGACGGTAGAGGACGGTCCGCTCAAAGGTTATGAAGGGCTTATAACGTATATCAACCGTCACAACCGCTATGCCGATATCGAATTGGATATGTTCGGCGGCAAGATAAAGGCGCGCGTCGCTTTGGAGATCGTGCAAAGGACCGAATAGGCGCGGCGTGCGGTCGAGTGCGGCAAACGATTGACAAACTTACGATTAAAGTTTATACTACATTGGAAAAACGGATATAAAAGGAGAACCGTCATGGCTAATAAAGTAACTGCCGATATGACTATCTACGACGTATTGTGCATTGCGCCCGAAAACGAAAAAGTGGCGCAGGTGTTTTTCGATATGGGCATGCACTGCTTGGGTTGCCCCATATCGCGCGGCGAAACGGTTGCCGAAGCGGCTGCCGCGCACGGCAACGACGTGAACGAGCTTGTAGATAAGCTCAACGCCGTTATCGATTGATAATGAAACTTGTAGTCGGCTTGGGCAATCCCGGGAACGATTATCGGGACACATATCACAATATCGGGTTCAATGCGGCGGATAAACTCGCGTCGAGGTTTTGTGCGCCCGATTTTGCGTTAGACAAAAAAAGCAACGCGTACTTATCCGATCCGATCTTGTTCGGGCAGAAATCGCTTTTGTGCAAGCCGAATACTTATATGAATCTTTCGGGCGACGCGGTTGCGCAACTGTCGCGCTACTATAAGATCGCGCCCGAAGATATCCTTGTCGTGTACGACGATATAGATATAGCCAAAGGCGTTGTGCGTGCGCGCGAAAAGGGGTCTGCCGGAACGCACAACGGTATGCGCGATATAACAGCCAAGCTCGGTTCTTCCGAATTCGCAAGAGTGCGTATCGGTATCGGGTTCAGACCGAACTATATGGCGCTTGCCGATTACGTGCTGTCGCACGTGCCTGCAGAGTGGCGGCCGTGCATGGATGCGGCATGCGGCGCGGCGTGCGATTTTATAGAAGATTGGCTTATCGGCAAACCGTGGCAGACGCTTACGGTGGACGTCGGGAACGGTTTAACTCGGGAATAAAGGATCGGAAAGCGATCGACAATTCCCGATTTCGAATTTAAATTATGCAAGACATCGGCGAAATACTAAATAACTCGGGCGGTACGACGGGCGAAGCGATAGCTGCGGTAAAGAGCGGCAAGCGCACGTCCGTTTTCGGTCTTAGCAAGTCGGACGCACTGCTGTTTTGCTGTGCGCTCGATAAGTTTATGTTTGTTTGCGCCGACGTCGTATCGGCGCGCACGGCGTTCGTCGAGCTGTCTTTGCATTTTCCGACGGCGGAATTGTTGTTGCCCAAAAACAACGTTATACTCATTTCGGGAATGGAGCGGTCGGGCGCACGCGCCAAGGCGCTATACAATATAGCGAGCGGCAAGTGCCAAGTCGTAGTTACAACGTCCGAGGCGCTTATGCAGATCGTGCCGCGCGCTCAGGCTTTGGTCGATGCGTCGGTCACGTTCGAGGTCGGTAAAAAACTGCGCACGGACGACGTTTTGCGCGCGCTTACCGCGGCGGGCTACACGCGCAGCGGACATGTGGAAGAACCGGCGCAGTTTTCGGTGCGCGGCGATATAATAGACGTGTGCGCGCCGAGCGGCGAGGCGGCGCGTATCGAATTTTTCGGGTACGAATGCGATTCCGTGCGCGCGCTCGATACGGCGTCGCAGAGCGCCGGCGACAGATTGGATAAGTTTGTCGCGTATCCGGCGACCGAAACGCTTTGTTCCGATAGGAGCGGCGCAATAGAAAAACTGATTGCTGAGGGCGAGAAACGCAAGTCGTCGGGCATTCCGCCGGAACACCGCATGGCGGAACGGCTCAGGTCGGGCGACAGCGACGGGGAACAGACCGTTCTGTCGCTGTTCGAGCATACCACGCTCGATAAGTTTTGCGGCATGCCCATAGTTTTCGAGGACGCCAAAACCGTTTACGACAACTGCGTGTTTGCCTACCGCGAACACGTTTCGCGCGCCAAGCGGCTTATAGAAGCCGGCGAAGCGCCGTACTGTTCGGAACACAATCTCGTTAAAACGCCGCCCGTATCGGGCGCGGCGTTATGCTTTCACGCCATAGACAGCAATAACAGATTTTTTTCGCCCGACAGGGTGTATAAATTCAAGAGCATCGATCTGCCGCTTTACGGTCGGAACTTGGCGGAACTTAAAAACGACGTCGACGGTTGGAAGTCGCGCGGCATGCGCGTTCTCATCGCCGCCGATATAAGACAGGGCTTGGAACAGATAGACTGTTTCGGCGTGGATTATATTTTTCCGACGGCGGACGGCGGTGTGTTTTTCGATATAAATACCGTTGTTATCGGCATGCGCAACGTCGGCATGAAGCGCGATCCGTTCGAGTCGGTACGACGTACGGGCATGGCGGAATTGCCCAAGGTGGGCGATTACGTGGTGCACGAAACGCACGGCATAGGCATTT
>CATKFJ010000231.1 GCA_949747725.1 uncultured bacterium | reverse complement strand
GACGCACAGTGCGCTCGTCGAGGACTTCGTACGGCAGGACCAAACATAAAGACCGAGTATCTTTGCCGTTATGCACCTCGAACTTACCGGTCTTGTAGTTGAGGAACACGTAATACCCGTCGTCTATGCTTTTGAGCCGACGGCAGATGCCGAACATATCGTCCTCGATTATCCGTCCCGTCAACGGCTTATGCCCGTGAGCACAGCCTGACCGTTGGGCTTACTGCATATAAGATCGCAATACTTGACAAGGGTCGCCGTGTATGTGGGCTTGCCTTGGTTCTGACGCAATATCTTGCCGTTTTCGGTTTCCAAGAACCGCCAATCGCACAGTTGATGAAGCTTGAACGACTTAGTATTGAGCAAATACATACAACCCTCGGGAACAAAACGATCGTAAACAAGCGGAATGCCGTTATAAGAGATCGTCTTAAATCCGCCCGAAAGCTCCATAACGTCGATATTGCGTCTGAACGCCGACATGTACTCGATAAACGAATACTTGGCTTCCTGCGAGCATGCAATAAAATCGACTGTTGATCCGGCGTCGTTTTCGAGCGAATCTATCGCTTCTTGTATTATAAGCTCGTCCACGCCGCCGCCCACTTGTTTGGTATACGGCTGAAGGAAGGGATGCGCGCTCTTTTTTATGCCGTAGATCGTATCGCCGTTGAACAGCGCGCCTATGCCCGTTATTTCCTTATCCTTAGAACCTTGAACGTACATTTTATCGTCGACTGCAAATGTGACCGCGCCGTCGAGCGTAACGGATTTGGAACTGCGATCTATGTAAGTAATGCGCGCCGTACCCTTTTTCGTGCCCGTAGAAGAAAACACGTCAACCACAAGCCCTTCAATAAGATTGCGTGCGGTATCGCAAACGCCCTTGCCGTCCGCAACCGATTTGACGGTGGCGAGAAGTCCCGTGCCGTCGCCGTAAAGCATGCGCCCGAGATTGAATTTGGACGCGTTCAAAAGCCCTTCGAGTTCGGCGTTGAGCAAGCCCGTAAAAGCGCCCCTGCCGTCCGCGGACGCGCGTATGGCTTTGTCCGAAATTTCGATCTGACCGTAAAGATTTTTGAGCGTAGTCACGAACTGCAAATAATTATTGCCGTACGCGCCGGGCAGATCGCCGTCCTCGTCGCCGGCGCCAACGCCGCCGTTTATACCGAACTTGGCGGCGGTGCGTATCTCCTTGCCCCAAACGTCCGCACTCGTTTGCTCTATTTTAGTCAAGAGCGGATTTACTCGGGTATTCAAAAGCTCGGTAACCGTTCCGAGATATACCGATTTAAGCGCGTTCTCCGCATTTTGTAATGTAACCATATTTGTTTTTCTCCTTAAAATTTATGATAAATCATTCGTCTCGCCATGCACGACACACATTCCGAACCTACATTCCGATAAAGTAGAAAATTCCAACACCACCACTTAAATGTGATTTTATAGGAAAGTAGAATTGTCGGCGTGACACACATTCCGAACCCATTTTCCGATAATGTAGAAACTAAATGTGCTCTTTTATAAAGTAGAATTGTCGGCGTGACGCGTAAAAATTGCGTTATAAAAACCGCTATAGCAAAGGCGCGTCGTCCGCAGTCGTAGCGGCGCTACGTCAAGGGCGAGCAACGCATGATGTAGCCGTTTTTATAGCAAGATTACGCACGAACGCCGACAATTCTACTTTAACATATCATCGGCAAGACGTTTTGCATCCGCGAGCGTGCGCGGCCGTTTAGCAGGGACTATGACAGCCATTCCCGACGGCGCGACCGCGCGCATTCTCGCGTCCATGAGTTTTTGCTTGTACTTGAATATGCACGCGTCCATTATTTCGGGTATTGCCGAAAGCGCTTCGGCGTAATCTCGCGCGCATCGAAGTATTTCGTTCGACACGTCGTCGCCGCAGTTAAGCGCGACGACATCGGAGCTTACCGCATAAGGCTCGCATTCTTCCGCACGTTTACGGCACTTATTACCGTCCGTATCGATCGCTTGTTCGTCAGCGGAAATGTCGTCCGTATGCGTTTGCTCGGGCGGCACGGGCGGCTGTTCGCCCGTGACCGCTCGATCGTCGGCCGATCCGACGTTCTCGGCTTGCGCGCGACGGTTTTCCAATTCCGTTTGTAACTCTTTTATGAGCTGACAGCGTTTGGTAAACTCGCGTTCGAGCGCGTTATAAGCCGCAAACAGATCGTCCGCGGTGTTGAACTTTCCTATCTTAGAGGTCGTATTACCGACTTGTTCTTCTATGCTGTTTGTCATTATCTCTCCTTTATATCGGCGGCAGGTCGGAAGACGGATCGTTTATCTTTCCGTCGTCTATACTATCAGACAACGCCGCCGCTATCTTATGCTCTTTAATATGCGCTTTCAGCCGCTCGGCTTTTTTGCCGCTCGGACATTCCGTAAGCAGGAATTTGACGTGCGCGTCTATATGTAACGCGTGATCGTCAACCTCGTCGAGCGCGTATTTATCCTTGACGTTTTCCGTTTCCGCTCGCGTTATATGCACATTCGCAAGATCGACGTTGCTGTCCCAATCCCCGTAGCCGAGCGCGTCCATAAATCTGTGCTTGGCGGCGTCGGTCATCTTGCCTTCGGCGTCGAACAGCAATCCCATTTTGTACAGTTCGATCATCATGTTCTGTCGCATTGCCGGCGTAGACAACAACTCGTTATCGGTAGCAAACACAACGTCGTCGCTCGAAATATCGGACGCCGACCAGCGCATAAGCTCTACTTCGCCGTTCTGTCCGACTATGCGCGACAGCCGCGCGTCCGTGCCGAACTGCTTATACAGCCTTAGGATATGCCGCGCTATATCGCGCGCGGCAATGCGCACGTATTCTGCGGAAAGCGACAGCCGCGTATCATCCTGTTCGATCAACAACTGCAACGCCACGCCGCTTATATTGGACGATATGGCATTGGACGCGCGCATGATCTCGCTTACGCCGCTTATCTGATTGAACTCGCTAAGCAATCGGTTTTCTTCCGCGTCGAAACTGCTCGGCACTGCTCCGACTTCTATCATACGCGGCGGCGTAGCGCCCTGACGGTAGACCAAAATTTTACCCGGGGATATGCCCTCTTGCTCGAGATTGTCGATATCCACAGACCCGTCCTCTACCGCCATAACGCCCATTGTAAGCCTGTTCATAAACTCGTGCTTGCGGTTCTTTACGGCGTTGTATGCGCGCTGAACGGGTATGGAGCGTTCGACTACCGACGCGCCGAAAAAGCATCCCGCAACGCCGAGCGATACTTGCTTTACGAACGGGAACGCGCGTTTTCCGTCCACCCCGTTCACAAACGGCAGATCTCCGTAATACAAAAGCTCGCCGCCGGCGACGATCGCAAGCTCGCCGTTCGGTTTATCGTCGGACGGCAGCGTGTACCGCTCTATCAGAACGGCGCTGTGTCGCGCCGAAACCGTGCCGAGCTTATTGAGCGTACTGTCGGCTACAAGTCCGCCGCCGACGGGAGCAGTACCGACTCCTATGACGTCGGTATTTTCGGGTTCGACGCGCTTACCGTAGATCCGCTTTATTTCGTCCACATCCACGGCACGCGCGCGAATGACTGATCTAAGATCGCTCATGTTTTGCGCGCAGATATTATCGGGGTATATCTCGAACGGCGAAACAACGCTTACCGTTATATCCCCCTCATGCACGCCGTCCGATATTTCCAAACCCGATCCGTCATCCCAACCGATATAATAAAAACTTGTGCCGCAAAGCTCCGACCACATAGTTCCTTCCGTCAACACTGCGTCTATATCCAGCCTGTCGCACGCGGAATTGAGTATCTTAGTCGCGCTCTTCGCCGTTTTTATGTCGCCGTCGTCCGACGAAAACGGGCGTACGGTAAGCGACGGACGCACCGTATTGAGCTTGGCTTGCCGCGTTTCGACAAGCGACGAAATATGATTGAATACTTCGCGCTCCTGCCAATAATAGTCGCGCTCTACGTCCGTAATATCGCCGCTCGCCGACGCAGTGCAATACTGATTGCCCAAATGGAAATTCATATTGAGTCGCCACTGCGTTTCGTACGGTCTGCGCGCTTCGGCACGCTCGGCATAATCGCGCTTAACGTCCGCTATAATATCCTCTTTGAATTCCTTTTTCATTTCGTCTTTCCTTTTTCGGTTTTGCGCTTAGCCGTTTCGACGGACTTAGGCACGATCGTTTCGCCTATCGCGGCATAAAGCTCATTCATGCACTTATCGCACATGTACAAGGTATGCCTTATACCGTTCTCGAACTTTACCGACCGCGTCGCACGGTTACGGCACGCGCCCAAGTCGCATTTTACGCTGTGTTTGCACTCTGTTATTTCCATATTTACCTCCGTGTGTTTAATTCGAAATCAAATCATCGAACGCCGAAATTTCCCAATCGAAAAGCGGCTTTCGCCGCCTGCCTATTGCATAATAATAAAATTGTCATATCTTAGTTCTTAATCGAACATTGCTCTATTACCTACACATTTAAATCAGCTCTTTGTCGATATCGATATTCAATTCCTTTATCAATCTCGTCCTTTCCTTTTCGAGCTGCTCGTCGGTTAGATCGGAAACGTCGCCGCTCTCGAACAGCATTTTCGCCGCTGCCATGTCGGGCGGCACGTCCTTTGTCTTGATCTTACGCTTTACAAGCTCGAGCGAACCGTCCACCACGGCAAACTCTTCTACGGTCTCTTGCGCCGCGTAACCGCACGCGCGCTTGACTACCGCATCCAAAATATCGTCTCGACTTTTCATACCGCTCTCGTTCCCCCTCTTCCGCGTCGTCGTATCAACCGCTCTTTATCGAGCCGTATTTCACTTTTTACCGTTTCGCGCTTGGGCGGAACGGGGCGAGCCATAAGATAGTATCTCAGCTCGTCAAGACAGTGGTCGTCGGTCTTGACGGGTCTGTCGCCGTCGCCCCAACGATAGCTCTTAAGCTCTCGAATAAGATTGACGCATGTATCGAATACGAACAGCCGCGGTTTGCCGTCCGTCATAAGATACTGTTTTACGCGGTTTATTCCGGAAAACAGATCCTTATCGACCCGAGTGTTTACAAGAATACCGTTATCGCAAAACAGCTCCGAAACGGACTTGTCCGCATTAAGCGTATGCTGACCTGCGGCGCTGTCTATAAGCGCCTCTATCCTACCCGAACGGTCGCAACGCCAATCGAGCCGCGCGCTTATTTCCTTAATGGCTTTTGCATGATGCGCAACGGACCTACCCGACTCGAAATGTTCGGCAACCACATACACGTTTCCGTCATAATCCACCGCATACCAATGGCACGACAACGGGTTGTTCAACCCCGGGTCGATAGAAAGTTTATCCTGCCAATCGCGCGGTATGTCGAACGGTCTGATCACGTGCACGCGTTCGTCGAACTCCGTGTACACCGCGCCTTTGGCGTCTACAAACCTGCCGTACCGCCGAACGTCGCGTTCCTGCTCCGTCATTGCCGCCGACACGCGCGCCACCTCTTCCGCGTCGAGATACGGATTATCCGCCCACTCCATAAAGATATGCCACACTTCGGGATCGTTATTGCAATTGAGATAAATGCGTTTGTAAACGAATGTCAAACCCAATAGAGGCGTCATAGTGCCGAACAGCAACCCTTTTTTATCTACCACTCGCATTGCGCATTCGTCGTAAATATCCTCGGGCGGTTCTTCGTCGAACCAAACGTAATCGAGCGACGCTCCTGCAAACTTATCTCTGCCTGCCTCGCACGTTTTGAACCCGATAGTGCTTACCGTGCCGAACACGTTTTTAACCGCAATGTAGTCTATTATGCCGCCCGACGGATTGAGCGATTTGCCGCTTTCCATAACTATATCGACTATCCAATCGGGATTTAGATAGTGCAAAATTTTTTTCTGCGCCTCTTCGCGTTGTACTCTGCGCGAAAGCGATACCACCCACCCGTCGGTGCGCTTGTTCGGCTTATACGGATGTATGCCGCGCGCAAGCCAAACCGTTTCTACCGCGCCGCACTCGGTCTTGCCCGTGCGGTTGCCGCCGAACACCCACCGATTGCGTTTGTCGCAACGGTGAAACTCCATTTGTTTT
>CATKFJ010000230.1 GCA_949747725.1 uncultured bacterium | reverse complement strand
TGAAGTCTGTTAAACGAGGATTCGGCAAGCACGGGAGTGGTGCTCCACGCGCCGATCTTAAGATAACTGTTAATCGCGTATACTGCCGATTCTTCGCTGGTGCCGGGGAATGACGGAACGAGAGACTTCGCAACTACTTCGGGCGTATTTTCGGTCATATATTTATAGCCTTTGAGTACTGCGCGCAAGAATGCTTTTGCGGTGTCGTTGTTGGAATCGAGCCAAGATTTTTGCGCCGAGAATGCGGTGTACGGCACTGCGCCCGACGCCTGACCGACGGATGCCACAATATATCCTTTGCCGTTTGCAACGTATTCCGACGCGGTAGGCTCGAACATTGTGGTGTAGTCTACGGACATATCCGTATCGAACGTACCGACCATTGCGTCGAATGCTACCGACGTGTCGAATAGCGACGGATCGGACGTATCGACGCCGTTTTGGTTGAGTACCCATTGAAGCGTCATAGCAGGAACGCCGCCTGCGCGACCGGCGAGAATGTGTTTACCCGATAAGCTCGACCAATCGAAATCGGGCTCGGGATTGCGTCCGACAAGGAACGAACCGTCACACATCGTCAGCTGTCCGAAAATAACGGGGTAGTTGCGCTGTCCTTCGACGTGACAGTAAATCGTGGCTTCGGGACCCATCAGTCCGATCTCGGCAGAACCCGAAATAACGGCGGTCATAACTTTGTCGGCGCCGCCGCCGTTGCTGAGCGATAGATCGATATTTTCGTCGTCGAAATAGCCGTTATTTATGGCTATGTACAGCGGTGCGTAGAAGATCGAGTGGGTGACTTCGCATAGTCTGACTTTTGTTTTTCCGCCGTCGTCGCCGCATGCGACTAAGGACAGCGGACACAACATAAGCGTGAGAGCGGTGAATAAAGCCGTAAATTTGCCTTTCATGAATGATTCCTCCTTGACGGGCGCAATAGCATACCCTAAAGCATAAATATATTGTCAGTCTATGCCGTTATCGCCGATGTAGTGAAAGGCTGTTTTGTTTATTTTTTAAGAATGTAGTATTCCTGCGTCGTAATTATTTGCAATTTTACGTTAAGTGTGGTAAAATTTAAATCAGTATAGTTTACTTAGGTGTAATAGGAGTTGTCGATAATGGACAAGGTATACGAACCGCAAAATTTCGAAAACCGTATTTACAAAAGGTGGTTGGATAACGGATGCTTCGAGCCGAGAGAAGGCAAGAAGAAAAAGAAGTTTTCCATTGTTCTTCCGCCGCCCAATATAACCGGTCAATTGCATGTCGGACATTCCATGAATGTAACGATTCCCGACGCCATTGTTCGCTATAAACGCATGAAGGGCTATGAAACATTGTGGTTGCCCGGATACGACCATGCGTCTATCGCTACCGAAATGAAAGTTGTGGAAGCTATGCGCGAGGAAGGCTTGAGCAAAGCCGATGTCGGTCGCGACGGGTTTTTGGCGCGAGCGTGGGACTGGAAAAACAAATACGG
>CATKFJ010000229.1 GCA_949747725.1 uncultured bacterium | reverse complement strand
TGTTGTACTATTCGACGTACTTACGCGAGGACATTGTGCTACGCATACGCCTACCGTCTATATTGAAACGCTTGGCGAAGATTTCTTCGTACTGCTTGTCCCGCACCGGCGTTCGGGCGAAGAACGTGTCCTGACTGAAAATGTTGTTGTCCATTTTCGCGTCGAAGTTCACGCCGATTATTTGGCGCACTATGTACTCACGCGTGCGGTACACGTTGTCCGCGTTCTCCATAAAATCCGGTGTTGTGTTCATTGGCTTATACCTCCTTGAAGATTTTTCGTTCCGTTAAGTACAACTTAAGCTTACATTGTTCGTAAAACCATTGCGCGGCTATTTACACCGTGTTTTCGCGTCGTTCTACGGCAAACCGTACATTTACCACAACTGTTTGAGTAAAAACACACACAGTTTGTCGTTTAGATGACGTATATAATCGGGCGAATAGTCCCAATCCAATGCCACGACGAGCTGCGTGTTGTTGTTTATGTAGAGTGCGACATATAGACTGTATAGCTTCGCCGGAGCTTTGCACACGGCATTATTGTACCGTTCGACTTTGTCTTGCATTTCGCACCGACCTATGAGCTTATTTGCCATCTCTATGTCTTGCTGTTTCGAGTAATAGAACCGTATATCCTTTAAGTCCTCTTTTATTTGTTTGATCGTCATTTGTCTGACCTCCTCAAGTGGTAGCCCAATAAAGCGGTCGAAATGTCACGCGCCGCTTGAAAATTTTTCTATTATTTTTTTGACCCGTGCTATTTTATTGGTTATAGCAGTCCGACAAACGTTATGTTTCTCGGCTATCTCCGAATGCGTATAGCCGTCTATGACTATTTCCGTCAACAGTTCTATGTAATCTTGCGGCATACTCTTTAATGCAATACCCAATCTCTCATTCTCTATTTCGTCTACCCAAGCATAGCGGTTAGCATCGTTACGGTCTATTTCGGTTGTTAATGCGTATAAGAACTTATCCAATAACGGGTTTTGTCCATAGTCGGAATTTTCATCATCGAATGCTTGCATATCCAATCTCTGATTATGAATTGCTTCACGTCTATTGCCGTTTAGCACAGATAAGTCGTAATCGTACATTGCTTGTGCTTGTTCTTCGGTCATACCGAGTTCGAGCAATCTTGCGTGCTCTTTGTTAAGCGCTTTATGCGCTTTACCGTTGTTCCATTTCATTTGTGTTTCCTCCGAATTTAGATTCAAAATCTTTTCGCACAAATGAAATGTAGAATAAAAAAACGCCCGATTGCTCGAGCGTTTCAGATGCTATTTAACTAATCGGTTTTGCTACTGCTTACCGAAAACATATCTAATTTGGTACGACCCTGTTTCGCCTTTATTAAGCACGGGCTTTTCGAAGCCGCTAAGGTTTATAGCGTTCGGGCAGTACTGCGGCTCCAAACAAAAACCTTGATGCTTGCGGTAATTGCCGCTTTTGCCCTTTATCTCTGTAATCTGCCCGCCCGAATAAAACTGCAAGCACGGCAAATCGGTATATACGTCCAGCGTTATACCCGTCTTTTTACTTTCCGCATATGCGGCGTGTTCGCTATTAAGTATGTAGTTATGGTCGTAACCTTTGGTATTATCCAACACGGAATTATGTATATCTTGCCCTATACGCTTGGGGGCAGAAAAGTCGAATACGGTATCTTCGACTTTCATCATTTCGCCCATCGGGATAAGCTCGGGGCTTGTCATAGTTATTTTATCGGCATTTATCTGTAATATGTTGTCCAAGCAGTCGCCGTTATTCTCGCCGTCGAGATTGAAATATGTATGATTAGTCGGACACCACAGCGTCGTCTTGTCCGCCGTAGCGGTATACACTATTAAAAGTTCGTTATCTTTTAATGTATACTTTACGGTTAATGCAAGTTCGCCCGGATAGCCCTCTTCGCCGTCCGCGCTTATATACTTGAACGTTACAGAGTTTTTTGTTTGTTCTATTATCTCGAACGGCTGTTTATCGAATCCCACCTTTCCGCCGTGAAGATGGTTATTACCGACGTTTTTTGTGACGCTGTATTCCTTGCCGTCGACCGTGAACTTGCCTTCCGCTATACGGTTGCATACTCTGCCTATCGTCGCGCCGCCATATGTACCGCTTTGTTCGTAATCGGATTGAGAGTTAAACCCCAACGCTATATCCACGCCGTTTATAATTAAGGAGTTTATCCTTGCGCCGATCTCGGTAAGCTCGACTGTTATGTTTTCGGTTTTTAGAGTTATCATTATTTGTCCTTATAATACACCGCCGTTTCATACGGAGCATATTTACCGTTTGTTTCTCTTATTATTCCGTCGTTGCCTAGTAAGTACGTCCCGTCTGGCAGACCTGTTATCTCTTTTGCTACGTCGAAATTGCATACTACAAGTATGCTTACGTCGCCGAGCGAGCGAGTGTACGCAAAATACCCGTCGTCATTAGTAATATCCTCGAACTTTCCGTACTTTATCGCGTCGCTTTCGTTTCGCAATTTAAGTAATTTCTTATAAAAATCAAACACCGACTTTTCGCTCTTTCGGTCGTTTTCGAGATTTATATCCCCGCCGCGGCTATGAAGTTTTATCCACGTTTTGTCGGCGGTCGAAAACCCGTAATTTTTCGTATTGTCCCAGCACATCGGGCGGCGCGTATTGTCGCGACTTCCGAAATTTATCCTATCCATGATATCGATTTCGGATTTATGCGCTTTGTAATAATTAAACGTTTCAACATCGTCAAAATCGCGTATCCCATCATAATACGGATCGGGCGTACCGAATTCCTGTCCCTGATAGATAAACGGGATACCCTTTAACAAATAAAACATCGTCGCGTACATTGTCGCACATTCGTAACGATATTTGTTGTCATTTCCGAGCCGCGATATATAATGCGCATTATCGTGATTGTCCGTAAACAAGGTATATAACAACCCGTTCTTTTCCGTAAAATATTGCCATTTTACAAGGACGTTGCGGATCTCGTCCATTTTGTACGGTTTACGGGTGAATTTATCGCCCTTGCCTATATTAAAATGGTCGAACTGAAATATGCATTTAAGCTCGTCCCTATCCTCGCCGCAAATATCATTTATCTTATCATCGCCCGTCGAACACTCGCCGACGGTGAATATATGTTTTACTTTTTCGCGTCCGAACAGCTCTTTTATATACTCGTGCAACTTCGCTCCATTGTTCATAAGTCCTTTATCGAAGTCTTTGGAAATATAGTCGAGCACGTCGCAACGGAACCCGTCTACCCCGAGATCTACCCAGTAATCTATTATATCACACATTTCTTTGCGCACCCTCGGGTTTTCCCAATTAATATCGGGTTGACCTATGGCAAAAGAATGCAGATAGTATTCTTTCGTCGGCTCGTTATACTCCCACGCGCTGCCGCCGAATACCGATCTCCAATCGTTAGGCATATCGTCCCGCCATATATAATAGTCGTGATATTTGTTATCTCGACTAATCCTCGCTTGTTTGAACCACTCGTGTTCGCTCGACGTGTGATTTCCGACGAAGTCCATTATAAGCTTTATATCGCGCGCATGCATTTCGGCGATCATCTTTTTCCAATCTTCGAGCGTGCCGAACTCGTCCATTATATCGCGATAGTCGGATATGTCGTAGCCGTTGTCGCAGTTGGGGCTTTTATAGCACGGACCGAGCCACACGGCGTTTATGCCCAGATCTTTTAGATAATCGAGTTTACTCGTTATGCCCTTTATGTCGCCTATGCCGTCGCCGTTGCCGTCCATAAAACTGCGCGGATAGATCTGATATACATTCCAAGAAAGAAATTGTTTGTTCATATAAGATCCTTTAATATCTGATTAACGCTTACGTTGAATCTTTGTATATATGCCGTTACATACTCGGATATATCTATGCTCGTATCCCGAATTAACGGCGTTAAGTCCATAGCGTAGTTTAGTCCCGTATACACGTCGCACACGTTTCGTCCGAAAGTCGCGTTCGCCGCCCGTCGTCCTTCGACCGCCAAATCGTACCGCTTGCCGCCGATTATTTGGCTGTCGAATACGGAAGATAAAGCACGCGCTATATTTTGGTGTTGACTGCAATCGAGCAAAACCTTTTCGTCGTCGTTCAACCAATCGAGATCGCGCCATACTTCGCAACCGTACACATGTTTAGGCTGTTCGTCGGGTTCTAATTGTCTTAACGCCTTTATAGCCTTGACCGCCGTTGCGACGTGCGTTTCGTGCTTATCCGCAAGATTATGGATATACACATAGTCGGGCTTTGTCGCTTTGAGTATTTGAATATAGTCGGTTATTACTTGTTCGTTGGTCTTGTCCTTGACTTGTGCGGAAGAATAACCGAGTAATATTTGTGCGTTGTACTCGCCTACCGTCGCCGCTTTCTTTTGCTCGACGATACGAATTGCTTTCATATCCTCGTCGGTGTAGTTTGCGTACAATCCGTTTCTCGGACTTACCGCGCCGTCGGTAGTTACCACGCCGCAAAAATGTTTGTCTTTACTGCCGAAACATTCCGCTATGGGACTGAACGCCATAAACTCTATGTCGTCCTGATGCGCGGCGATACACAAGTGAGTAGTGCGTGACAGCGCCTTTGCTTGTTCCGTTCCGTCGGGGATATATACTATTGCTTTGTCGTTGAGTTTCATAATTTACTCGCCGCCTTTTCGTCTAATATTACAGTACAGTCTTTATGTTCGCTTATTATACTCGCGGGCAATTCTTCCGTAGGTTTACCGTACATGAGTTTTGCAACGGCGTCCGCTTTATTCAGTCCGCTTGCAAGGAGCAGTATTTTCTTTGCTTGCATTATGCTCTTTAAGCCCATGGTGTACGCCTTTCTCGGCACTTCGGATATATCCGAGAAAAGTCTTGCATTGTCTTTTACCGTGCTGTCGGCGAGCGTCACTACATGCGTGGTACTGTCAAACGGGGTATTCGGTTCGTTGAACGCTATATGTCCGTTACTTCCCAAACCGAGTAGCTGTATATCCCTCGGGAATTGTTCGAGGATACTATCGTACCTTTCGCACTCTGATTTTTCGTCCTTTGCCGTACCGTTTTCTATGTAGGTGTTATTCAAGTCTATATCGATCCGGTCAAACAGGTTTTTGCGCATAAACCACGCATAGCTTTGAGGGTGGTCTTTCGTCAAACCCTTGTACTCGTCGAGATTGACGGCACGGATTTGTTTATAGCTCGTGCCGTTTTCTTTGTGGTCTTCAACAAGTCTTTTATACAGTCCGAGAGGAGTACTACCCGTTGCCAAGCCCAACACTGCGTCGGGCTTGTTCCTTACGTGTTCTATTATTATTTCCGACGCTTTTTCGCTCAGTTCGTCGTAGTCTTCTGTTATTATGATATTCATTATTATTCTGCCTACAAGTTCTCGCCGTTAGTCTTGATTATATCTCGGTATGTATATGCCGAGTCTTTCAACGTACGCTTCTGCGTGCGGTAATCGACGTACACAAGACCGAACCGCTTGTCGTATCCTTCCGCCCACTCGAAGTTATCCATAAAGCTCCAACACGAATAGCCTATTACGGGCACTCCCTCATCGCTCGCTCTTTTAAGTCCGCGTATGTGCGTTCTGAGATACTCCGATCTTTGCGGGTCGTGCACCTTGCCGTCCTCGTACACGAAATCCATATTCGCCATTCCGTTTTCGGTTATGAATATGGGCAACCCGTATCTTTTGTACATATACTTTGCCGAAACATACAGACAGTCGTTCGTCACCGTCCAGCCTATCGCCGTGTGCGGCATGCCCGTATATGTATAATCGTAACCTTCCGCTATATCCGCGCGATATATGTTATACGCGCAATAGTCGAGCGGTTCGTATATTTCCTTTATGTCGCTTATCGACAGCCAATCGCAGCCCTCGGGCGCTTTGCCCGCGAGCATGGGATCGCACCACCATGCAGGATTGTACACTCCGTTGCGGGATATATCGAAGGTCGCTTCGTACGCTTTATCCTCGTCGTTCTTTTCGTTGGGCAAGAGTATATCGCAGGTGGACGCAAAGCCTATTTTAGGCGGTGTCTTTGCATACTTGCGTATCGTCCGCACAGCTCTGCCGTGCGCTTTCATAACATTTCGCGATATATCTTGTATATCCTTATCGGGCAGTTTTTCGAACGGCGCGTGCTCGCCTATTTGATTGCCGTGTCCGACGAATATATGCGGTTCGTTGAACGTTATCCGATACTTTACTTTATCGGATATTGCGTCGACCATAGTCTTTGTAAACCGCTCAAACCACTCTGCGGCAAGGCTTGTTTTCCAACCGCCCTTATTATACAACCACAACGGCATATCCCAGTGATACAGCGTGCATATAGGCTCTATGCCGAGCTTTTCAAGCTCGTTTACAAGATCGACGTAAAACTTTACGCCTTGCTCGTTTACCGTATATTCGTCGCTCGGATATATTCTTGCGAGCGATATTGAAAAACGGTAGCTGTTTACGCCGAGGTCTTTAAGCAGCTTTAAGTCGTCTTTCCATCTATGATAATGGTCGCACGCGACGTGACAGTCGTCGTTGTTTTTGATATGCCCGTCCGACAGCGCGTCCCAGATATTGAGCCCCTTGCCGCCGTCGAGATAGCCGCCGTCCTGTTGCGCCGCCGCTCCGCCCACGCACCAAATAAAGTCTTTGTTGAATGACATTGTCGGTTTACTCCTATTATGTGTAGTTATAATATACTGCTATCGAAAATAAATGTTATCTTCCCCGCGCCCCTGCTTGGCGTTCTGTACATTTCATACGGAAGCTCGCCGCACGCGTTGGTCCCGAGTCCGCTCATAAAGCAGTCGGCGCAAAGATACGCGCCGTCGCTCTCGGGAAGTTCGTAGTCGTGCTTTGTGTTTTCTATCTGCTCCGCGCTATACGGCAAGCACGAGAACGACCTCATTCCATCGACGCGGACTTTGTTCTTTCCGCCTGTCACCTCGGCGTACTCGGGAAGATAATGACTGCCGCACTCCTGCGGTTTAACGTAATGCTTGTATTGCGCCTTCACCGTGCTTTCGTACTCGCCCTTTATCGCGTACTCGTACATGTCGCAGTATGTTTCGTCGTCGCCGTAAGCGTTGTATTTGAGTTTATTAAAAGCCTTGTCGAGCTTTAAGCAAAAACCTATCCTCGGCAAAAACTCGAATTTGGTCGTGTCCGTCAGTTCGTATTCCGTCGCTATGCTTACGCCGTTATGCGAGAACGCGTATGTTATCTTTGCTTTAATTATCGGCTTTAAGCTGTCGGTGGAAACAATTATGTCGAAAGATATTTCTTTATCTGTTACTTTATACTCTCTAACATGCGGTCTTGCATACTTTAAGAACTGCGCGTTCCACTTATTCTTGATGTACATGTCGTTATCTATGGGCGCGCGCCAAAGATTTAATTTAATGCGTCCGTATTCTTTGCCGTTTGCGATTGTTTTCTCTATCTCGCCGCTTTGTATATCTATTGCGTATATGTTCTTTCCGACAGTTACGTTAAGCAAATGTCCGCGTTGTTCGGTCATTATTTGTATGGACTTAAACTCGTTTTGTTTTTGCTTTTCGCTTATAAACTGCGCGTGCGCGACTTCGCTGCCGTTTACGCGATACGTTACAAGCAAATTGCTCTCTTGTGTCTTTATGCTTATGCGCTCGCGCGGCGGTATGCATATATTTTGCTTTGTTCCGTTTATGTCGAGTTCGCCCGCTTCGGCTTTGAAAAAGTTCTTGTTCGTTATTACGAGTTCGTTCCCGTTCCTCTCGAACTTTAACGGTTGGTAGTAATACTTCATTTGCTTCGTTCCGGCTTTTATCTTGCGGTCGGGCGACACTATGCCGTCGACGCAGAAGTTCCCGTCGTGCATATACTCGCCGAAATCGCCGCCGTAGCGCAGTCCGTCCATGCCGTATCTTACGCCGTGGTCCGCCCATTCCCATATAAAGCCGCCCATGAGCCTGTCCGAGCTTTCGAACAGCTCCCAATATTCTTTCAACCCGCCCGGACCGACGCCCATGGCGTGCGCGTACTCGCATAGCACGAGCGGGCGTTTTTCTTTTTCGTCGTTAGGGTATTTGTTTTTCATCCACTCGACCGACGGATACATTTTGCTCACCGTTTGCAAGCCAGAACCGCCGTAATACTCTTGCTCGCCCATCATATCCGGATATATGTTTTCGTACTGTATCGGTCGGCTGTCGAGCTCTTTTACTTTGTTGAGCGCCTTTTTGAGATTACTCCCCCAACCGCTCTCGTTGCCGAGCGACCACATAACGACGCACGCAAAGTTTTTATGCTCCTCGACGTTGCACACGTTGCGCTCGACGGTGTTTTTTTCGAAGTCCTTGTTATCCGCTATGAGCTTATGCAGTTGTACGTCGTAATCGCCCTCGCAGTTGACGCTGCCGTGACTCTCGACGTCCGCTTCGCTCATTACATAAAGTCCGTACTCGTCGCACAGCTCGTAGAACAGCGGGCTTGACGGATAATGCGACGTGCGCACCGCGTTTACGTTGAGGCTTTTCATAAGCTCCACGTCGCGCCGCATATCTTCCTTGCTCACCGCGTAGCCCTTTTCGGGGTGAAAATCGTGTCTGTTCACGCCGTAAAACTTGATCGGCTTGCCGTTGAAAAGATATATCCCGTCCTTTACTTCGCTCGTTCTTATGCCGACGCGGTTATATATTACTTCGCCGTTGGCGGATAGCTTCATATCGTACAAGTACGGCGTTTCGGCGCTCCACAGTTTGGCGTGCTTTACGGTAAACGTCGCTTTTACTTTCGGCTGTACTTGTTTTGCCTCGCCGTTAAACTCTATTGTCATTTCGACGTCACTTTTATTCGTTACGGTGACAATGCCGTCATCGCCCTGTATATCCGTGTCTATCTTGTAATCGGTAATGTGCTTTTGCGGACGGCTTAACAAATACACATCGCGGAATATACCCGTAAACCGCCACTTGTCTTGGTCTTCCAAATAGCTGCCCTTGTTCCATTTAAGCACCAAAACGTCGAGCTTGTTCTTCCCGTCCTTTAAGTACTCGGTTATGTCGAACTCGGATATTCTATGGGATATCTGACTGTATCCGACTTCTTTTCCGTTGACATACAGATAGAACGCGCTATCCACGCCCTCGAATATTATGTACGTCTTTTCGTCGGTTTTCTTATGCTCGAAATACCGCGAATACCGATACGCGGGGTTCTTGCTCGGGATATGCGGCGGGTCGAACGGGAACGGGTAGCGCGTGTTGGTGTATTGAAAAAAGTCGTAACCGAAGTACTGCACACAGCTCGGCACGGGTATATCTTTTTCGCCGTCGGTCGAACAGAAATCGTCCGGCACGTCGAGTATACTATCGTAAGCGGTTATTATCCACGTGCCGTTTAGCGACGTAAATCTGCCGCTATCCTCGCGGTCGTACGACTGTTTGTCGCTTTCCGAAAACGGCACGTAATAGCTACGCGCGAATTCGGTGTTTATACTTTGGGTTTGGGTGTAATATTGATTAAGCATAGTCCGCTCCTAAAAGTCGAAATAATTCTCCATTTCCGACGCAAGCTTTAGCTGCGTTCGAGCTCGAACAAGATTATGTTCGGCGTACTTTGTAGCAAAGTATGTATCGTCGCAAAGATAGTCGGTCAAAAACCGCATACCGCATTCTATTGTCATAAGATAAGCGGAGCACGGCAATAGCTCGATTTCTCGTTTGGTTATGCCGCCGCTTGCCGCGCGCAGGAAGCCCGTTTTATATGCCTCGTACAGCTCGGGTGAAAAATGTACTTTATCCAAGTCCTTTTCGTCCTCTTGCGCAGTCGATGCGCCGAACCGTATACCGTCGCCGAAATCGTACAGTAAGCTACCGGGCATAACCGTATCGAGGTCGATCACTGCGCGCGGCTTACCGCTGTCTTTATCTATGAGTATATTGTTGAGTTTGGTGTCGTTGTGCGTCACGCGCAAAGGCAATGCCCCGCTTTTAAGCATATCTATGATTTTGCCGTATGTATCTTTGCGCTTTATTATAAACTCTATTTCGGCTGTACACGTTTTTGCTCTGCCGCACATATCCGTATTGACGGCTCGAATAAAATCCCCGTATCGCTTGGGCGTATCGTGAAAACAGGGGATCGTTTCGGTCAATATCGTCGCGTCGAAATCATTTAACGCGTTTTGAAAATTTCCGAATGCCTCTCCGCACAGCTCGAAAATATTTTTGTCCGTCACCGTTTGGTACGTTACTGTATTTTCTATAAACTCGTACATGCGATAAAAACCCGTTGCGTGGGGCAAATACGGCTTACCGTCATTCGTCGGCGCGACGGAGAGCGTTTCCATGCCTTTATTTTTTATAAACTCGGTGACGGCGACTATGTTTTTCATAAGTCCGTCGACGTCGCCGAACACTTTATCGTTTATCTTTTGCAAAATATACCGAGCAGTATCCGTCGTTACAAGATACGTCCTGTTTATATGTCCCTCGCCATACGGCTCGACGGATATTACCTTGCCGACGGTGAATGAATTAACAATATCTTTCATATACACACCTCTACCGTTTGTCCGTCGCGCAGCTCCGATGTCGGGATAAATATTTTTCTTACTCCGTTGCCTTTCATCAATTTAACGGTAACGTGTTTGCCCTTTACTGTCACCGTGCACTTGCCGCGCGCGAACGGCGGAGCTTTTGCCGGCGAAATTTCCACGCCGTCGAACGTCGGGTTTATGCCGAAAACCTTTCCGTACAGCGCTTTAAGCAATACGCAACCGCTTCCCGTGAACCAATCGCTTATGCTCTCTCCGTCGAGATCGAGCTCGGCATTTTCCGCATACGAGTTGGACATTACATAAGGCGACGTGGACGTAAATTTATGCGTTACGGGCAATATCCTGTATAGCTGCTCCCATGCCCGTTCGCTTTCGCCCATATCAAACAGCGACAGTATTCCGAACAGCGTTGCGTGGATGTATGTCGCGCCGTTTTCTGCCGTGCCCTTTGGCAAGCGCGAAAGTCGACCCACCTCCGCGCAGTCGGGCTCGAAGTGCGGCGCAAACGTTTTCAGTCCGTACTTGCCGTCGAGTCTGTCGTACGCTTTAAGAATATCTTTCTTACTGACCGTCTCGCTGTCGTTTAACATTCCCGACAGCGCCCAAAACGCGTTGCCTGTAAGAGTGTCGCGGCTCTTGCCGTCGCAGTCGTTATCGCTCCCGACATACCATTTCCTTTCGTCGCCCCAGCCGTGTAACACTTTTCCGTTCTTTACGGCGTTTTTTTCGAGCCCGAGTTTTATGCTCTGTCGCATGGATCTGTATTTTTCCGACTTGTCTTTATGCGTACCCGTTTTGTCGAGTATCTCTATAAGTTCGCCGAGGTTTTTGTATAACTGCAACGTCGCCATTACGGACACTCCGTCGCCGAACTTTTGACCTTGTTTATCCGTCTTTCCGAGACCGTCGAGCGCGTCGTTCCAATCGCCGAACAGCGCTTTTAAGCACCCCGTTCCCGTATCGATATTGCTTATAAGATAATCGGCTATCGCCGTAAGATGATCGAGCACGCTATCGCGTCTATTAGACATACGGACTTTGCCGTCAGCGAAATTATAATATCCGCAAACTTCGTCGAGCATGTTAAAGTCGCCCGTATAACGCAAATATGCATGTACCGTCGATATGATCCAACAGCCTTGGTCTATATATTCGCGCAAGTCCATAGCCGGCGGCAGGTTCGGCTTTTGCGGATAGGAATACTGCCGCGGCGCTCTGCCGCCGTCGCCTATATACAAGAGCGCTTCGAGTATTTTTTTTCTGCAATAGTCGGGCATAGTCGGGATTGCGCCCTCGATCTGCTGAAATATATCGCGTATGCCTATCATATCGCCGGCATAATTTTTGGACGTCGTGCAAAACTCGACTTGTCTGACGACGTTGTTGATAAACGGCGAAAGCGTCTTTTCGTACGGTTCGAACTTGCCTTTAAGCCCGTCGAACTCGAACGCGGGCGCGTGTTCTCCGCCCGTAACGCACGCGTTATTCTTATACTCCGCGTCGCTGTCGCACGGCTCGGTTTTTGCATTTCCGTCAGAGAGCGTTAGAACAAAATGCACGGAATATTCGCCGCCGCCGTTTAACGACACGGGAATCATCTCGCCCGCTATCGCCGTTTCGGAAAAAGCCGTTATATGCTTTTCTTTGCCGAACACGCCCGTAACAAGCGGCACGGACGCGGACAGCTGTCTGTTTATGCCGCCGTCGAACACTGCGCGCGACGTGGTTTTTTGCGAGTTATTCGCCGTACTCGATATGTGCGCGAAGTGCGTTACGCGCCCGTCGGATAAAAATTCCGTCATGCTAAAAGTAAAGCCGTCCGCCGTCGTTTCGCCCTTGCGGTAGCACTTATCCCAAAACCCTTCCGCGCCGCCATGCGTAAGCAACGGATCGAAATACGCCGCGACATATGCGTCGCGCCTTTCTTCGCTTTTATTCTTTACGTATACCGAAAAATGCGCGCGCTTCTTACAGTCGATAAACACGCGCAATACGGACAGTGTTTTTTGAGTTTGAACGAAATAATACGCCGCTTTTTTCGTAAACACCGTAAACCTCTCGACGTCAAGGTCTACGCCGCTTGCAACGCCCGTTACGGAAATAGGACGAAATAAGTCATCATTCTTTTCTCCGACGAAAAACGCGATAGTCGGCTCTTTGCCGCGCGTAGTATCCGGAAATATATTGAACTTGCTTTCGTTCATTACTATATTGCCCGACGAATGCGCCCAAAGCGTAAGCCCGTCGCACACATAAGGATAACGCGCGTCGCCGTCCGCTTGCGGATACGCAAGCAAAATATCGTCCGATAGAAACGCGCAACCGCTCGGGAGTTGCCTATCTCGCGTCAGCGTGGATTTAAGCTTTAATATTTCGTTGATTTCATTCGTCATGGTTTTGTCCCGACCCTTAGTCGTCTCCTACGATTTTTTGAATGTCTTTAACATTTACGTCTTTCGACGACGTAAGTTTTTTCTTTACATATAATGCCGCCGCAACACCCGCCGCTTCGCCGATAGCCATGCATATCGGCATGGCTCTGAAACTGGAATGAGCTATATGACTGCCCGAAATATTTCTGCCGGACAGGAACAAATTATCGACATTTTTCGGGATCAGACAGCCGTACGGGATCGTATACGGTTTTTGCTGGGTGAATTTGTGCTGCACGCCCGTCACGTCCAAACCGTTACCCGTCATATTGTGCACGTCGAGATTGAAATACGCTTTTCTTACGACCCAATCTTCATAATAGCGTGCCGACAGTATATCGTCTTTCTCGAGCCGCGCTTCGCCCTCGAAATGCCGCGTTTCGCGTATACCTATCAACGAACCCGCCGACATCAACCAGCAATTTTCATAGCCGGGCGCGTATTTATGCAAAAAGTCGATGATGTACGGGATCTGCGCGCGGCACTGCTCCGTCGCTTTCGATACGGAAAACGCGTCGGTCGCGTCCACGTCGAGCGCGTTTGTCATGTTACAGCAAACCGTACCCGGCGTGGGCTGTCGATATAATAAAACATGCCCTGCGGGAAACGGCAGAATGCTTTTCCCGAGTGCTTGAAGCTCGCCTTTTTCGGTAAGCACTTCCGTTTCGAAGCTCGGCGGAAAAACAGCTCGCGAATAATCCACACCGCCCACCTTGAACATAAGCGTCGCGGGCTGCATCTTGCCGTCGCTCTCTCTGCCCTTGCAGAACGGCACGCCCGCTAAAAAAGCTACGTCGCCGTCGCCGGTTGCGTCTATAACGGTTTTTGCTTTTATAAAGCCTCTGCCGCTTTTATTCTCCACAATCACTCCCGCGACCTTATTTCCGTCGCGTGCAACACCGCACACCTTTGTATAATACAGCTTTTTAACGCCCGATTCGTCGGTCAATTCATCGAGAGCAATTTTTTGCGCTTCATGATGGATAGCGGCAAGATCGCCATGCATATTTACGTCCTCATAACCTAGGACATCGCATTTTTCTCTCGTGCGCGTAAAAATTTCGCGCATGACCGAACTTGAACTGTCCCCGGTATAATGCGACATCATGCCCGACGTCGCCATACCGCCCAAGCAATCGAGCATTTCCACAGCCATGACGGAAACGCCGAGCCTTGCAGCTCTTATTGCCGCGCCGACGCCCGCAGGTCCGCAGCCGCACACCAATACGTCCACGTCGGCTATAACGGGAATTTCCCGTTCTTTTTCGGTAAAAGTATCTTTCATAAACAAATCTCCTATTGGGTTAAAACTCGAAAATGTTTACGGCAAACATAGAAGCGTCGACAGCTCCGTGCGTTTTTTTGAGAACGATCTTCACCTCGTCCGCAATGAAATCGACTTTCAGCTTATTCAGTCTTAAAATATTGTCGG
>CATKFJ010000228.1 GCA_949747725.1 uncultured bacterium | reverse complement strand
GTATGGACGCCGCATCGGGATCGACAGTCAACAATCCCAATGCCTCGTCTTTGCCGAGAAGCTCCCACCTTTCGGCGGAACTCTCGCCGAATCTTACGCCGGCATACACCACGCGCTCGCCGTCGTCGGTCATGCACCCAAAGTAAAACGGAAATGCGACAGCGCCGCACTCCGCTTTAAACGGTTTATATTTATGCGCCGACGAAAAAGCGTCGAACATGACGAGATCTTTTTCGCCCAACTGTATAAATCCGTATTCTTTATACGTAAGTTTGACGCCGCACACGCTTTTTTCGTCAAACAGCCTGCCGAAATCAATAGGCTGGACGATACGGCGTTTTTCGATTTTTACGGTCGTCATTTATCGAGTTTGGCAAACAGTTTATCACGCACGTCCAAAAACTCTTTCCAAAACGTTTCGAACCTGCGCATGGCTTCTTCGGTACGCTCCATGCTGTTGAACGAAGTCAGCCTTACCCAACCGTTTCCGTTCTTTCCGAATCCGCAGCCCGGAGTGCATACAATACGCGCCTTTTTGAGCAGATAGTCGAAAAACTCCCACGAATCGATGCCGCAATAAAACCAAATATACGGGGCGTTGACGCCGCCCGTATATTCTATGCCGAGCGCGTCGAACTTTTTCATGACGATCTTAGCGTTGTTTTTATACGACGCGACCATACGCTTGGAGTCCTCATAACCGCCGCGCAGCATTCGCTCCGCCATGCGCTGAACTATATACGACGTGCCGTTAAACTTGATCGCCTGACGGTGCAACCACATTCTGTTAAGCGGCAGGCTCATAGGTATTACCGTCCAACCGCAACGCACGCCCGTAAACCCCGCCATCTTTGAAAACGAACAGAACTCGACGGCGCAATCTCGCGCTCCCGTGATCTCGTATATGGAACGAACAACGCCCTTACCCTCGATATAAGCTTCGTAAGCCGCGTCGTAAAATATCACGGCTTGATTTTCAAGCGCATAATCTACCCATGCTTTAAGCTGCTCGGCGTTATATGCCGCACCCGTAGGATTATTGGGTGAACAGATGTATATGATATCCGCTTTGGTACGCTTGGGCGGCATTGCCAAAAATCCGTTTTCGCGCGTGGCGTCTACATACAAGATCTTATGTCCCGACAGGACGTTTGCATCCACGTACGCCGGATACACGGGATCGGGAATGAGCACGGTATTGTCCTCATCGAACAGATCGAGGAAATTTCCTATGCCGTTCTTAGCGCCGTCCGTCACAAACACTTCGTCGGCATGGATCTCCACGCCGCGCAGTTTGTAATAATCGACGATCGCGTTTTTCAAAAACGGATAGCCGTCGTACGGACCGTAACCGTGAAATCCCGCCTTGGTACTCATATCGGTAGCGGCTTCCTTGCACGCGTCGATAGCTTTGGACGACAGCGGCAACGTTACGTCGCCGATACCGAGACTTATTATATCGGCGCTCGGGAACTGCTCTTTATAGTTGTCTACGCGCTTGGCTACTTCCGCAAACAAATAATTCTCTTTCAGATTATTGAAATTTTTGTTAAGTTTCATAAATGACACCTTTATTTATCGTGGACAGTTGACGTTGGATTTTATATCCTATCTTTTGGCTTTGTAAGCCTTAGCCGCCGCTATGAATTCACGGAAAATAGGCTGAGGCTTATTGGGACGCGATTTGAATTCGGGATGATACTGAACGCCTACGTGGAAAAGATTGTCCGTTACTTCCACCGCTTCCACAAGGTTGCCGTCGGGCGAAATACCCGCAAGCGTAAGTCCGGCATTCTGCATGTTTTCGCGCTCGGCGTTATTGAATTCATATCTGTGGCGGTGCCGTTCCATTACCGAAGTAACGCCCTCGCCATAGCAACGCGCCAGCGTGGTATCGGGCGTTATCACACACTCATAAGCTCCCAAACGCATCGTGCCGCCCGTATTTTCGCAACCAACCTGATCTTCCATAATGTCTATTACTTTATGAGCCGACGCCGGATCGAATTCGCGCGAAGTAGCGTCCTCGTAACCGAGCACGTCGCGTGCGTATTCAATAACGGCTATCTGCATACCCAAGCATATTCCGAAATACGGCTTATTGTTCACGCGGCAGTATTTAGCCGCAGTAACCATTCCCTCTATGCCTCTGTCGCCGAATCCGCCCGGCACTATAACGCCGTCCGCCTCGTCGAGATAACCGCCTACCGTGCTGTCCGTAAGTTTTTCGGCGTCTATCCACTTGAGATTTATTTTAACGCCGTTGTGTATACCGCCGTGCGTCAACGCCTCTACGACCGAAAGATACGCGTCGTACATTTGAACGTATTTACCGACAAGCGCAATAGTGACGCTTCCGGCGCGGTTCTTAGCCATTTCCACCATAGCGCGCCAATCGTCGAGCTGCGGCGGATCGTCGGCAAGCCCCAATTCTCGCGTGACGATATCGCCTATGCCGCTGTTAAGCAACAGCAGCGGCACTTCGTACAAAAGGTCGGCGTCGCGATTTTCTATAACGCAATCGGGCTCTACGTTGCACGACATAGCGACGCGCTCTTTAAGCTTATCGTCTATGGGCTTGCTCGTTCTCAAAACCACAAGATTGGGCGAAATACCGAGCGAACGCAGCGTTTTTACCGAATGCTGCGTCGGCTTTGTCTTTACTTCGCCGTTGGACGTAAGCGTAGGCGCAAGCGTAACATGCACAAACAAGCAGTTTTCCCTGCCCACGTCGTTGCTGACCTGACGGATCGCCTCGATAAACGGCAGACTTTCTATATCGCCCACAGTGCCGCCGATCTCCGTTATAACAACGTCCGCGTCGATCTTTTTGCCGACCGAATATATAAACTTCTTTATCTGATTCGTTATATGCGGAATGACCTGCACGGTTTCGCCGTTATACACGCCGTCGCGTTCGTTTTGGAGTACCGTCGAATACACCTTGCCCGTAGTGAGATTGGAAAACTTATTAAGGTTTTCGTCAATAAATCGCTCGTAATGTCCGAGATCGAGGTCTGTTTCCGCGCCGTCCTCGGTAACGAAAACTTCGCCGTGCTGATACGGACTCATAGTCCCGGGATCGACGTTTATGTACGGATCGAGCTTTTGCGCTATTACCTTAAGCCCCTTTGACTTTAGTATAAGTCCCAAGCTTGCCGCCGTTATTCCTTTGCCCAGACCGGATACCACTCCGCCTGTTACGAAAATGTACTTTTCCATGATTTTCTCCGTTTTTAGTGCCGTGTGTTTACTTTTGTGATTTGTTGTTTGTTACGCCGAAATTATATCGTGCCGTCTGATATCTATTTAACGACGCACCTGATTTTTTTCACCGACTATGGCTGTCGATAATTGCGAAACTAATTAAAGCCTTACCGTTCCTCTAAATACCTCGCACGCTTCGCCCGTCATGAACACCGTATCGTCGGTATATCTGACTATAAGCTCGCCGCCGGGCAAACGCACGGAAATATCGGTATTCTTATCGCAGTAGCCGTTTAGCGTAGCCGCAACGGCGGAAGCGCACGATCCCGTACCGCACGCCATAGTTTCGCCCGTGCCGCGCTCGTACACGCGCGCTTTGATATGCGTACGGTCTATTATCTGAACAAATCCTACGTTTACGCCGTCGGGGAAAAGGTCTTTATTGCCGCCGAGTACTTTACCGACTTTCTCCACATCGTAATTCATAACGTCCTGAACGAATACCGTACAGTGCGGATTGCCCATCGACGTGCAGGTTATTTCGAACCGACCGACAGGCGTTTCTACCGTGCGCGCAACAACGTAGTCGCCGTCTAATCTGACGGGAATTTTTTTAGGCTCGAGTATGACGGCGCCCATATCGACCATTGCCGAATTTACTTTTCCGTCGCGCGCGAACAGTTTCAGTTTTTTAACGCCCGACATCGTGTCGATAGTTATATCGAGCTTATCGGTCTTGCCGTTATCGTAAAGATATTTGCCTACGCAGCGTATCGCGTTGCCGCACATCTTGCCTTCCGACCCGTCTGCATTGAACATGCGCATTTTTGCGTCGCAAGTATCGGACGGATAAATGAATATAACGCCGTCGCCGCCCACGCTGAAATGCCTGTCCGAAAGATTGACCGCAACCGATTCCATGTTGTTAATCGGCTTTGTCAAGCAATCCACATAGATATAATCGTTGCCGCAGCCGTGCATCTTTATAAAGTTGAGTTTTTGCCGCTCGGTACGCATATTGTTTATGTTTACCAGCTCGGTATTGTACTGACTG
>CATKFJ010000227.1 GCA_949747725.1 uncultured bacterium | reverse complement strand
TCGCGGTTTCTACGGACAGAACACACATCTCCGCCGACGGCGCAGATCCGTCCGCACCCGAAAAAATCTCGGCTAAATGCCGAGCGAGCGCGGCGCTTTTTTCCATTACCGAAAGACTGTTTGCATACCCTTTCAGACGCGCCGACGGAATATTTTTCTCCGCAAACGCGCAAATCTTTTCCGCGTCGGCACTGTCGAACGATATCAGATATCCGGTCAGCAGCGTCTTGCATGTAAGACGCATACGCAAAGCCTCGCCGTTTGCGCGGTTGGTGTCGTTTAATCCGCGCTCGGACAAAAGCCCGTCCAAAGCAGCCAGCTTGTCCGAAAGCTCCGTATACGACAGCGACATACAGTACGCCGTGTTTATTTCAGTCAGATCCGCCTTATAATTTATCATCTGTCGTCGTCGCCGAGCGGGATTATTTTACGTAGCTCGGGATCGAGTTCTTCAATCCGCTCGTTTTGCTTTTCCGATCCGCCGCTTTCGAGCGCGGCAAGGAGTTCGGGGTCGAGTTCGTCGTCGTATCTTGTCCGCGCCGCCCTTGCCTTATCGATAAGGCTCTGCCTGTCCGGGGTTTCGATATTGAGCACACGTTTTAAAACTTTTCCGTTATCGCGCATTTGCTGCAACGTTTTACGGCGGTTTTCTAGTTTCTCGTTAAGCGACGCGTAAATACCGTGTATGCTTGAAATGGAGTTCGTCTTGGACGACTCGGTCGTTCTGCCGCCCAAAAGATCGATAAGCGCATTGAAATCTATGTACTCTACGGTCTCCGCCAAAAAACCGAGATCGATCCTATTGCTTACGAGTATGCCGGTTATCTTTTCCAGCTCGTTGTAAATTTCCTGCCTGTCGGCAAGCTCGAGCGCGACGAAATCGGGCATACCTCCGTCGTCGAGTCCGCCGATCTTCAAGTAAACGTCGTCCATTTTTTGTTTTATGTCTTTTATCTTTCTGTTGCCTGCTTTAAGATCCGCACCGTTACGGACGTCGTCTATCACTTTTGCTTTTTCGGCTTCGAGCGATTCGAGTTCGGCGTTCAGTTTGTCGCGTTTTTCACGCGCGGCGTTTTCGCGTTCTTCTATACGCGCTTTTTCCAGTTCGATATCGGCCTTTTCGCTCTCCATTCTGCGCATAAACGTATCCAAAGATTCGATCGCCGCTTTGCTCTTGATCAAATTGGATAGCTCGTCGCTGTCGTCGAACGTTATATTTTCCTTGGCGCGTTCACGCCTGGATACTTCTTCGGAAAGCTTGCCCCATGCCTCTATTTCGAGCTTGGCGTCGTTAAGATAATTTACCGAAGACCCGGTACAGACCAAACGCACGCAGTCTTCGCGCCAGAGTTGCATAAGTTTTATTACGCTTTCCGCCTTTTCCTGCGCGGATCTGCTGCTTGTATCCAACACCGAATCCAAGCTTTGCGACGCTTCGTCGAGTACCGTTCTGCTTTCGCGCAGCAACGCGAACTGGTTTTCGTCTATATTGGAAAACCCCTTACCGCCTTCGCGCAATTCAATAATAACGTCCGCCGCGCGTTTGCACGATTCTATACATTCCGCCACCGGCAGCGCGGCATTTACGCAGGACTTGCGTCCCGAAAGTTCTTTTTTAAGTAAAGCTTCGGCTTTGACCGTATATTTGGTAAGTTTGCCTATCTGTTCGTTCCCAAGCTCCGACAGCGCAACGACTATATCCGACAGTCCGTCGAGCGCGTTTTTTACACCGCCGTCGAACCCGTTGTTGATGCCGTGACGGCACATATCCCACATACCGCCGACTATGCGTTCCGCAAGCGCCGCAGGACCTTCGAACATGGAATGCGCGGTAAGATACGAATCCGTGAATTTTTTATTTAGCGGCAGACCGTTTTTAGCGGCTATATCGCATACAGTTTTGACTTTTTCCGTCATTGTCATGATCTTTCTCCTGTTTTGGGAACATTGTTGATTACGCTGTTTATAAGATCGTCGGTAGCGTGCTCGTAACTCTCGAACCGCGACTTATACATAAGAACGTCGTCTTCGCCGAATATATAGTCCGAAACACAAACACTTCTGCCCATTTCTTCTATAAGACGCTTGACCCTCGCGTACTCGCCGAACACGTCGCTTTTGCGCAATACTTTGCCTATCTTGGCGCAAGCGCGTTTGGAAATCCCGTGATCGCCGTTTTCGTTGAAAAAGTACAGGTAACACGCTCTGTCGCCGTCCACCGCATTGCAGTTATCCGCCGTCTTTATAGTTTTAAAACTTCCGTCGTTCACGTCGAACAGCACGACGGTTATCTTTTTGGCAAAGCGCACTATTTTAGCCGCGCCCTTGCTTCCGCCGTCTGTGACCGCGCGCAGCGTTCCGAATTCGCCTTCGCTTAACCGCATGATCCCGAATAGCGGCGACCTGTCGGACGAAAAGCACGATTGCAGTACGCCCAATACGTGCGATATCCTGTCCATACCGAGCGCGTCGTCCATATCGTCGTCCGTAACGGACAGACCTTTTGCCAGTATTTTCTGCTTCTCGTCGCGATAGCCGAGATCGCCCGAGCCGGTGTGCGATCCGGGTATACGTTTTATAATGTCCAAATATCTGTTTGCCGCGATATCGCGTAGCTTCCTGCAATTGTCGGCATAGTCTGGATCGTCCGATTTGTATTCAACCGCCGGCGAGCTGCTCCACACCGCCCTGTAATATTCGTAGGCAAGGCGCATACTCTCCGTCGCGTCCGCGGTAAGATAACCGTATTCGTAGTAGTAACCCATT
>CATKFJ010000226.1 GCA_949747725.1 uncultured bacterium | reverse complement strand
CGCCGAAAACACCGCGTCGGTCGACGATTCGCCCATGCCGGCGTCGGCATAAACATACGCGCAGCGCTCTCTGCCCGACGCGCTTGCCACAAGCAGTCTTCGATACTCCGCTTTGCCTACTATCTCGTCCGACGCCGAAAGATTTACTATGACCGTCGCTCCCGCGCGGCACATATCGACGCTCGGCGGCAGATCCGACCACAGATCCTCGCAAATTTCACAGCCTATTATCAGATCGCCGCGATCGGCGCACTTAAACAACACGTCGCCCATCGGCGCGGAAAGACTGTCGCAAACCGTGACTCCGTCCTGTTTGGGCGTAAAATACCGCTTTTCGTAAAACTCGCCGTAATTCGGCAAGTCCGTTTTCGGCACGACGCCGAGTATTTTACCGTTAGATACCGCGACCGCACAGTTATAAAGTCTGCCGCGATCGGCTATGGGCGCACCGACAAACGCTATCATATTCGACGGCGTGGCGGCCGCTATGGCTTTGACGGCGGCTACGGCGTCGTCGATAAGCTCGCGCGTAAAAAACAGATCCATTGCCGTATATCCCGTTACGCACAGCTCGGGCAAAACAACTATTTCCGCGCCGCGCGCCGCGCTCGACTTGATACAGTCAGTAATCGCTTTTGCGTTAAACTCGGGATCGCCCACTCTTACGGTAGGCGTAACTGCCTCTACTCGTACAAATCCGTATTTCATGTTTACTCCTTTAAAAATCGGTATGGTCGGTTATTTGTGATACGGTATGCCTTTTATTATTGTTGCCGCGCGGTAAAGCTGTTCGCAAAGAATGAGCCGCGCTATCTGGTGCGGATACGTGGCGCGCCCGAACGATATCCGCCTATCGGATATTTCGCGCACTCTGCCGTCCACGCCCGACGCTCCGCCTATAACGAAAGTTATCTCGTCAAAACGTTCATGTTCCGTCCGCACAAGATCGGCAAGCTCCTCGGACGAAACAACGTCGCCGCCTACATCCAACAACACCGTCGGTTTTACAACTCTTTTTATTATTTCGTCGCACTCTTTTTTGACCGTAGGCTGTTCGGGTATTTCGACAGTTGTTACGTCGTAAAAGCCTTTCAGCCGTTTAAGATATTCGTTTATTCCGTCGCGGCAGAAAGCTTTGCTCGCCTTGCCCACGCATACTATTTTAATGCGCTTCAATACAAGAACCCCCAAACATAAGTAAATACCGTAGTGAGCAAGCTTACTACTCCCACGGAAACGATTATCATAATATCTCGGGCTTGCGGTTTATACCGTTCGCGCACATAGCCCGAGCCGTACACCTCGCGTTCCATTTCGAGCTGTTTTATACGCTCGGGATCGAACTCGCCGAATAAAATAACGCGTTTTCCCGTCGCGTCGAACGCTGCGTCGTTAAGCGCGGCGCGCTTTTTAGCAATAACGCGTTTGTCCTCGAAGTACAGCATAAGAACAACGAGCGCGGTCAGCAGCAGCGCCGCAAACAGAAAAACCATAAACAGCGCCCAGAACGGCAATCCGTTTATCAGCGTATAGAACTCGCCGAAAACGCTCCAACCGTATTCGGACGCATAGTTAAAAAACACACTGCAAAAATTATTCGTAAAATGCATGAGCATAGCCGGATACAGACTTTTGGTCTTTATCGTCATAAACGCGGCAAGCGCGCCGAAGCATGCGGTGTAAAACACCTGTCTTATATTTTGGTGAAACAGTCCGAACACCACGCCGCACAGCACCACGCATCCGAGCGTTTTAAACGTATTCCGCGCAGTAGTAAGCAAGCCGCCGCGCATGCAAAACTCCTCGCACACGGCAGGAAGCAGCGCGGTGAGCGCCACTTCCGCCGCGAAAAACCCGAACACGAATTTTTCTGGCATGGGCGTGGACGACGACGACACCGTATAACCGGTAAACTTAAGCAGTCCCGTCCATGCCGACGAAATGCCGAGCGTTAAAACATATACGGCTATCCCGAGCGGCAACGCCAGCAAAAAATACGGTTTGAACGCACCGCACGATGAAAACTCGAGCGTTTCCGTAACAGTGCGTTTTCCGTAAAACTTATATATACAAAACGGTATGCCGAGAAAAAAAACGAGCTGGGTCGGCAAAGCAAACATAGCGTTTTGCGCTATGTCCGTGCCGTACGACGTGACGGGCACAGCCGCAAAATACACGACAAGCCGCATAAATATTACGCCGAGTATGCACGAACACAGTACGTACGACACCGCTCTGTAATCGCGTTTTAACCAAAGTGGCATCATAGTACGCTCACCGCCAAATTGAAAATAAAGACTATAGCGCAAAGCCCGACGCCGATATAATACATATACGTTCCGTTGCGGTCGCGTTCCGCGCTTATCATGCGGCTTTTGACCGCCTCCGGCGTGTTTTCGTCGCCCGTCGTTACATTCTCATCGTAGTTTTCGCCTATTTCGGATCGCGTTTTATCCGTTCGCTTTGCAAGTCCGAATCCGAAGCGAATAAGCGCGTAAAGCGCGCCGCCGCCGCACACAAACAGTCCGAGCGTAATAAACACAGCCGCCGTTATGTTTTGCGTAAGCCACGCAACGCAGTCGCCGAGCACACCGCCGAACGGGGTAAGTTCCATCACAAGCGCCAAAGCATTGGCTGTTGCGTGCATAAGGATCGACGGGAACAGACGTTCGGACTTGAGCGTCGTGTACGCGCCGACAACGCCGAGCGAAAACTGAAACACTACTTGCACGGGGCTCATATGCATGAGCATAAACGCAAGCGCGGACAGCAGTATCGCTTTTGCCGTCGATTTCTTTTGTTTCAGACCGTGCAACAGCACGCCGCGATAAATAGTTTCCTCACACATCGGCGCAAGAAATACAGACGCTATGACTATCATGACCGTAGCCGAAGTCGTGGTAAGGTTTATACTGCCTAATTCGGGATCGAGTTTAAGCGCGTACTGCGTAAAAAAACCGTACCACACGGTAGGAAGATACATTGCTATAAGCAACAGCGCCGCGCCTATAACGGGTACGACCGCCATTGCCGCCCAAAGCGCCTTGCCGTTGTTATTTTTTCCGCCTATCACCGCAAAATCGAACTTGTAATTATTGCGTTTGGTGTAGTAAGCGATAAACGCAAGATTTACTGCCTGAATAAATATCATGAACGCCGTATTGAAATCGCCGTTCTCGGCTATGCCGTCAAACTTTGCGGACAGTGCGGCGGACAGCACGCCGGCAACGGCTTGACAAATAAGCGTAACTATTATCGCGAAAAGATAAAATGTACACGATCCGCAGTAATCGTACGTGCGCGGCACGGTTTTTTCGGTTTTTTCGGTTTTTTTGCCCATGTTCAGCATACTTCAAACAATCCCGTCATAGCGTTCTGTTCGGCGGCGATAATATTAACGCCGTCTACTCCGGCGTCGGCTATAGCGCGCCGCACCTCGTCGAGCGCGGTCTTGGGCGTATTGTTCTCTTCCGAAAGATGCGCAAGAATAAAACTCTTAACGCCGTGCGCCGCAAGATAAGCGCATGCGCTCGCGCAGTCGGCATTGGATAAATGTCCGTGCGACGACGCTATACGCGCCTTTAACATCTGCGTGTAGTGCGGGTTTGCAAACAGCATATCCATATTATGATTTGCCTCGAGCATTACGATATTGCACGAAACAAGCTCGTCGAGCTGATTTTTTTCTATCTTGCCGATATCGGTCATTACGGACACGCGATTAGCCCCGTCGGACAAAACATAGCCGAAACACGGCACGTCATGCGACGCCGGCATTGCGGTGACGCGCACTGTTCCGGCAAGGTAACTGCGCGGAGCTACCGCCGGCATTACGCCCGTCGCGCGAGCGACTGCCGTCGCGCTTTCTCTTTGACAGATAACGCGTGCCGTCGGATGTTTTTTACAAAAATTTTTAAGCCCGTTTATATGGTCGGAATGCGAATGCGTTATTATTATTTTAATGCCGTCGGGATCTGCACCGAGCACGCTCAGGCATTTTTCGGCGCGCGTTGCGGAAATACCCATATCTATCACGATATCGGTCTTCCCGTCGGAAACGTAACAGCAATTGCCTTTCGAACCGGACGCCAAACTGCAAATCTTCAGGCTCATAAAATTATTATATCATTGAAACTCGGTAAAAGCAAGTGAATTTTGTTGCGATTGAACGTGCGAATATGATATAATAAAGAAAGCATGAGATATATAGATCCAAACACAGTCCGTTCGGAATTGGTAAAGCTCATTACCGAAAGCCTTACCGTACCCGATAAATCAGTGACGGCGGCGCTTAAAAATTTAGCTACGCCCGTCGCGCTCGAACGCACCGCGGCGCAACTGATAGTCGAGAACAACGAAATAGCCGAGCGCGAAAAACTGTACTGCTGTCAAGACACGGGTCAAGCGCTGTTCTTTGTAAAGCTCGGCGAAGAGGTAAGCTGTTCGGGGCTTACCGACGCCATACAGACCGCAGTTCGCGCCGCATATACGACCGCGCGCAAGTCGGTTGCCGATCCCCTGACCAGATCTAACACGGGCGACAACACGCCTGCGATAATCGAAACGGAACTCGTTAAAGGCGATACGCTCGAAATTACATACCTTGCCAAAGGCGCCGGCAGCGAAAACATGTCTAAGCTATACATGCTCACCCCTGCCGACGGTACCGACGGGATCATTCGTTCGGTCGTCGACGCAGTCGAAAAGGGCGGACGCAACGCCTGCCCTCCGCTCGTCGTAGGCGTGGTATCGGCGGCGTTACCGAAACGGCTTGCACGCTCAGCAAACGCGCACTTCTCCGCAAGATCGGGGTTAATAACGCACGCGAGGACGTTGCCGCGCTCGAAACAACGCTGCTCGAAAAAATCAATGCGCTCGGTATAGGCGTAGCGGCGCTCGGCGGCATTGCCACCGCGCTCGCCGTCAATATAGAAGTCGCGCCCACCCATATAGGCATGTTGCCCGTTGCGGTTAATCTTCAATGCCACAGCTTAAGACACGGGACGGTGAAATTGTGACTGACGGAAAGATAATAAAACTCGACTTGCCCCCCGATCGGTCGGCGCTCTCGGCGCTTAAGGTCGGCGATGCGGTATCCGTAAACGGCATAGTATATACGGCGCGAGATCAGGCGCACAAGCGTATTTGCGCGGCGATCGAAAACGGCGAAAAACTCCCGTTCGACCTTAACAATGCCGCAATATATTACTGCGGACCTACGCCTGCAACCGAAGGGCGCATTATCGGAAGTTGCGGACCTACGACAAGCGGACGCATGGACGCATACACGCCGACGCTTATAGCGCACGGACTTAAAGTCATGATCGGCAAGGGCGTGCGCAACGCCGAAGTGCAAAAAGCAATACGCAACGGCGGCGCTGTATATCTTACCGCAATAGGCGGCGCGGCGGCGCTGTACCAAAGCAGAGTCATATCATGCGAACTTATAGCCTACCCCGATCTCGGTTGCGAATCGGTATATAAACTCGAAGTACGAGATTTTCCGGCTGTAGTATCGGTAATATAACGTTATACGGCGCGGAAAATCCCTTGTAAACAAGATATAAAACAATCAGCCTT
>CATKFJ010000225.1 GCA_949747725.1 uncultured bacterium | reverse complement strand
TACACGACGCTCTTCCGATCTATGGTAATATAGATAAGTGTGTTAATTGTGGTTGGGAAGGCTGTACACAAAATACTCTAATGGAAAAATGGCACGGTATAAGTTACCCTATGCTTGTGCCGCTATCGCGAGCGAGAGAACAATATAAAAAAGGGCAAAAGTTCAAGGCAACATTTGAAGACTTTATAAACGGACTGAATTGGTATAAGGAAATGTTGTTCTGGCATAACAACAAATATTATGCCGTGCGTTATTGCGACACCGGTATTTTTTTGAAAAGCAGAGACACAGAACAAATATATAAAAACGTTAACGATTTTGTGAATAACGCAAATATCAACGGGCGCTTGCTAAAAGACATTTGGGACGAGGTAGTACATCCGTGTTTCATGTTTTGTGCGGAAAAAGAATCCGACTACGATTTCCCACCCGAAGATTAAAAAGGAGATAAAATATGAAAGAATTGACCGAATACGAAATACAAAAAGCTAAACATAAGCGGCTTTTGGTGCGCAACGAATACAGAGGCGTGGGTAAATACGATATACCGCTTGTGTGCAAACAGCAAATCGATGTAAATAAAATCAAGTTTTTGGATTATACGAAAACGAAAATAAACGACAATGAGAATGCACATAAAACAGTGCATTTTTTCATGCACGATTGGAAGTTCGATAAGGTTTACGATAAGCCCGATGACGAGATAGATAAGCTCAAACAATACTATGCGTTATTAACGCCCGATTTCAGTTTGTTTACCGATATGCCGTTGGCGCTTCAAATAGAAAGCGTGTTCAAAAATCGTTGGTGCGGCGCGTATTGGCAAAGTCAAGGCTTGCGTGTTATACCGACGGTCGCGTGGGGCGATGAACGTACGTTTGACTTCTGTTTCGACGGGATAGAGCAAGGCTCGGTGGTTGCCGTTTGCACTTATTACCGCGAAAATTGCGAAGACGATTTTATGCCCGGATATAATGAGATGTTAAAGCGTATAAAGCCGAGCGCGATAATTTGCTACGACGAGCCGTTCGCAGAAATGAAAGGCAATGTAATATCATTTGTGCCTACGCAGTACGAATGGACGGAAAAGCTCGATTGGAAAGAAAAAGCGAAATACCAAGTGGAAAAACATTCTCGGTATAAGCTATAATGCATTACAAAAACAGGGCAGTATTTTCGTCCTATAAAGACACAACAAAGAACCGCCGAAAGGCGGTTTTTTGTTGCGGTCGAAGTTTATTGGAATATTAAATAGCGCTTACGAGTTTCGATCGAGTAAGAATACCATATAGCTCGATGTACGATTATTTGGGAAAATGATATAAACTATCCGCGCGGAGATTATGTCGTTAAACTTGCCGATGTATTTAACATAACAACGGACTATCTGCTCGGGCGCGAAAACGATTTCGGAGTAAAAGAGAACAGCGAGCATTTACGGCATTATACGCAAGATGAACAGCGACTTGTATCCGCATACAGGGCGATGAGCGCAGGCAAGAAAAAAGCGCTTTTCGATATGCTGGACATAGAAAAAGACAGATAGCATAATCGGATCGCGGTTGTTGATTTTACCGCAACGAAAGACAAAAAGCGAATAGTCGCAGAAAATCGGCGTTGCGAATATAGAGCGCAGCGCCGATTTTTTTGTTGCAAGTTATTGTATTTTACAATTTTGTGTGATATACTGAATATATAAACACAACAGTAAGGCGGCGACGTCGGACACCGTTGTTTCGCATCGGGTGAAAATTTTACGTAAGGCATGATTATGCTTGTCGTACTGTGCGGACTCCGACAGTAGCCGTTTAACTTCAAGGAGGTCATTTAAAACAATGGAACGTAAAGCAGGCGTATTGATGCACGTTTCGTCATTGCCCAACAACAGAGGAATAGGTTCGCTCGGCAAAGCGGCATACGAATTTGTCGATTTTATGGCGGACGCAGGGCTGTCGCTTTGGCAGGTTTTGCCGTTGTGTCCCACGTCGTACGGGGATTCGCCCTATCAATCGCCGAGCGCGCTTGCCGGCAACCCGTATTTTATAGATATAGACACGCTTATTGAGGAAAAGCTGTTAAAGCCGACCGAGGCAAAGGAATACAAACTGACCGACGTCGATTATGCGGCTGTGTATTACGAACGATACGATACGTTGCGTAAAGCGTTTAAGCGGTTTATTAAAACGCCGTCCGAAGATTACGACGCGTTCAAAGCCGAAAACGCGTTCTGGTTGGACGATTACGCGTTGTTTATGGCGCTCAAGGAAGCGCACGACATGCAGGCGTGGTATACGTGGGAGGACGAATATAAGTTCCGCACCGCCGATATGACAAAGTTCGCCAAGGCTGCGGAATTCCATAAGTTTTTGCAGTACGAGTTCTACAAACAGTGGACGGCGCTCAAAGCGTACGCGAATTCCAAGGGCGTCAAGATAGTGGGCGATATGCCGATTTATGTCGCGCACGATTCGGTAGAGGTATGGGGCAATCCCAAGCAGTTCCTGCTTAACGACGATCTTTCGAAAAAGGTCGTTGCCGGAGTGCCGCCCGATTACTTCTCGGCGGACGGTCAGCTTTGGGGCAATCCCATTTACGATTGGAACTACATGCGCGAAACCGGTTACGAATGGTGGGTCATGCGCATGAGCATGGCGCTCAAGCTGTACGACATCGTGCGTATCGATCACTTCCGCGCGTTTGCCGATTATTACGTTATTCCGGCAGACCGTACGGACGCACGGGTCGGCGAGTGGAGTCAGGGACCCGGCAAGCCGTTCTTCGACATCATAAACGCGCGCCTGAATAATCCCTCGATAATTGCCGAGGACTTGGGCGAGCTGCACGATTGCGTGCGCACGCTGGTGCGTGAAACGGGCTATCCCGGCATGAAAATAATGCAGTTTGCGTTTGACGGCAATCCGTACAACGATTTCTATTATACCAACTACAATACCAACTGCGTCGCATATACGGGCACGCATGATAACGATACTACGCGCGGCTGGTTCGAGTCGCTCGACGATAACAATAAAGCGCTTGTTCGGCGTACGCTCGGTTATGACGGGGATAATATAGCCGCCGAAATAATAGAGCGGTTGTTCTCGTCCAATGCCGACACCGTTATCATTCCCATGCAGGACTTTTTAAATCTTCCTACCAAGGCGCGCATGAATACGCCGTCTACGCTCGGCGGTAACTGGGCGTGGCGTTCGGACGCGAAATGGGTCAAAAAAGCCAAGTCCATTCGCAAGCTTGCGGAGAAATACGGCAGAATATAACAAGAGATATATATCACACGGTAATATAGCAAACAAAAAAGCGGCAGAAAAGCCGCTTTTTGCGTTCTGTGATTATTTTACCGTCAATCCTCGTCGTCGGGTATATCCTCGTCGTCGTCCTCGAAGTCGTTGGGATCTACGTCGTAATCGAAATCGTCGGGTTCGTCGGATATGGATTCGATCTCTTCCTCCTCCTCTTCCTCTTCCTCGTCGTCGATAAGGATCTCCTGCATGCCGTCGGGGATCTCCTCGTCCTCGTCGTCCGCAAACGGTTCCCATGCGTTGTTTTCGTCGTCGTCGGAGTCGGTCACCTCTTTGGACTCTTTTTCCTTTTCCTCGCGCTCTTTCTTACATTCGAAACAGATATCTTCGTCTTCGCCCAAAAGGTTGACATGGCAAACGGGGCAGATGCGCTCGTCTTCTTCCGTTTCCTCGTCGGGAAGAAGTATAGACGGATCGCCGATGCCCATTTCGGCTTTGCAGACCGCGCAATACTTTTCGCGCTTATCGATATAATTTATTTCGCAGCGCGGACAGAGTATATATACCGGACGTTCGTCTTTTAGGTTTTTGTCTTTTTTTGCCATAGTGTTCTCCGTTACGATATGGGGAATGATGTTACGTGCGTCGCACGGCTAAATCGCACATATTATATGCGTTTTAACGGCATTTGTAAACTGTTTTAACGGGGTTTTAGAGAATTTTTCCAATAATTTTTGCAAACATGCCGTCCTTGTACCCGTCAACGTTTAATATTGCGGAATTTTGTCCATAATCATACGCGATAGACGGTAAAATAACGGCTGTCACGGAGGTAGGACTATGCGTCAGCGTATAAGCAATGTTCAGGAAGTAAAGACCAAGATAGCCGAGCTTAAAGGCAAACAGTTGGTGGCGGCAGTCAATAAGGGCAGGAAAAAGATAACGCGAATGAAAGGCGAGATAGTAGATCTGTTTCCGTCCGTGTTCACGTTCCGAGCGGCGCATGGCGATCTCGTATCGTTTTCGTACTCCGACGTTATATGCGGCGATATAGTGTTTCGCGCCGCAGAGTAGAGCGGTCATATTTAATATACAGTGTATTCATGTCGGCGTCGCGCCGTTAATATTATATTAAAGACTGTCGGTCGCGCGAAAATATGGAATGGCGCAACGACATTTTTAATATAAGGTTTCGACAGGATTTTCGGGTTGATTTGTTTGCGGTTGCATAATCGCATCGCTATCGGAATATTATATAGCGATATCTAAATTTAAGGAGAACAAATATGCCCGAGAATATCATTATTAAAAGCGACGAACTGACGTGCGTAGCGCGCGGTCAGGCGGTCGTAGAGGCGCGGCAGCCGATCGAGGGTGCGTTCCGCGTGCTGTCGGCGTCGGCAACAGCAGTCACTACGCCGAGCGAAATTTTTGCGCAGGAAGCTCGGTACGTCGGAAAAGTGACGTTTGACTTTATTATCGCGACCGACGACAGAGTAGAGTGCGTGTCTACCGTAGCCGAATTTTCGGATAAGATAACGTCGTCCGCGATAGGCGCCGGAAGCAGTATAACGCTTGTTCCCGAAATAGTGAACGTCGAGGCGGCGGCAGAGGGCGGCGGCATTAAAGCCGTTGCGGTCGTGGACGTAACGGCGTTTGCCGTCGTACCGCACGAATACAGTTGTCTTGCCGAGCCCGACGACGGGATCTATGCCGATAAAAGATCTATCGACTACTGTACCGTAGCAGCCGAGCAGAGCGAAACCGCGTACGTCACGGACAGCATAGCCGCTACCAAGATCTCGGATATACTTACCGTCAAATCCCATGCGGTGGTGACGAGCGTAGAAGTTTCGGACACCGAGGTCAAGGTCGGCGGAACGGTCTACACCGATATAATAGTGCGCGACGACGACGGCATGATATCCTGTTGCCGTGCGGTAACGCCGTTTGTAAAGGGCGTCGGAATACTCGGCGCGGCAAGCGACGGTATGGGTTATGCCGTAGCCAACGTTACGGAATCGAGCGCGACTATAGCCGACGGACGCGTAGATATAAGCGTGACGATGACTTTGGGCGTTACGGCGTTTACTTGCAACCATGCCGACGTCGTAGCCGACGTGTTCTGTGCGGACACCGAGATCGAACCCAAGACAATGGACGTTAAACGTTGCATTGCCGAACCGCTCGTTACGGTGACGGATGCGGTCGACGGTCAGATACCGCTTGCCGCCGACAAGCTTGCCGCCGATAACGTGTTATGCGTGACGGGCAAGTTTTGCACGATATCGTCCGCGACTATCGACGGGCGCGTGAACGTAGAAGGTCTTATCGGCGGCGATATAATTTACTATAACGCCGAAAAGAACGCCGTTGATTCGCTTGCGTTCCGCCTTCCGTTCAGTCTGCCGCTGTCCGTTCATTCCGACGCGACGTCGGTCGAGGTCACAGCTAAGGTAACCGATATCACGGTGCGTGTGCGGCGCGAATCGGTGTTCGACATCAAGGCGGAAGTCGCGTTCACGCTCAGAATGTACAGCGAGCTAGAATGCGGAGTAGTGGAAAGCGTGGTCATGGGCGAGCCGATAGCGCGACCCAATGCGTCGGTCATAATCCACATCGCAAAAAAAGGCGAAAAGCTTTGAAAAGCAACAAAAGCGCTTTGCTGATCGCCCGACAGCGTTACAGCGCAGAATGACGCACAAGCGCCCTACGAGGGCGGCGAACGCCTTATAAATTTTTGTAACAGATAGCAAAAAGCCGACCGTTCATTATTTGTTCGGTCGGCTTATTTATTTTCCGGTTTTGCTCGATCAAAATACGAAATAGCGCAACAGTGCAAACAGCACAAGCAATGCGACGACCGAGCAGGCCACCGATATAACGATTATATCGGCTTTGGAAACGGTGCGTTCGTTTTCGGTCCCGTTCGCGCTGTACAGTTTGCGGTTTACGCCGTTTATAAGACGGGAAATGCGTTTATAAATAGGCAGGGTTATTACTACAGCCACCAAACAGCGCATTAAGTTAAACGGAAGCACGGACGCCCAAAGATAGAAGTTATAAAAAGTTTGCTGCGTGCACGACGGGAAAAGCGGCGTCATCATGCCGATAAGCGGCGCCCAATTTCCGTTGAAGAAAACCTGTAAATAGAACGGGACCAATACTATGCGGTTGAAGAGCAGAGCGACGGTAACTTCGGTAACTGTTCCTATCGCCATGGCGACAAGCGCGCCTTTGAACGTTCTGTGTTTGCGGTATATGAGCGACGCCGTTACGGCGAACGCGCACGATGTGATAAGGTCGGAAAGCTCGCCTACGAAAATGGTAGACGTGCCTTTTACCACAAGCTTGATAAGTATTTCCACTACTACGATTATCGCGCCGGCGCCCGGACCGAGCGCGAATGCGCCTATAAGTATAGGCACATCCGAAAACTTAAACTCGAGAAAGCTCGGGAACGCGAACGGTATGGAAAAATTGAGTATGTACAAAACACCGGCGAGTGTGGCAAACATCGCTATAAAAGCAATGCGCCGCGAATTGAAAAACGACTGTTGCATAGATTTTTTTTCGGATGGGTTTTGTGTTTGTTCCATATTAGAACTCCTTTAAAAATATTTTTTAAAGTCGTTCTTTAAATAAAAACCCCGATCGCATGTATGATCGGGGCGAAAAAACGAATTGAACGTTTGACCGTAATTCTTTTAACATCCGGACTTTAACCGTCGGTACGGGAATTTCGCCCGTTCGGGAACGCGCGCCTTCGGCTTGCGCTCTTAGTAGACTTTAACTACCGGTGGGGAATTGCGCCCCGCCCCAAAGAATGACTTTAAATACAGTGTTATTATAACTTTACACGGCTGACAAAAACTTAGTTTTTGCTGTGCTATCGCTTTTGTTATCCGCTAAATGCAAATAACAGCCGTGCGTTGAAATACTTCGCGAAAAAGCTTTTGCAAGCAAGCTTTTTCACTTGTATTATAACGTGACACGGCTTGCAAAAATAAATTTTTGCATCGCTATCGCTTTTGTTATCCGCTAAATGCGGATAACAGCCGTGCGTTGAAATACTTTGCGAAAAAGCTCTTGCGAGCAAGCTTTTTCACTTGTATTATAATATGCGTTGATGCGGTTGTCAAGTAAATTTCGCTTATATCGAAAAACCCTTTACAAATCGATCGAAAAGGGTTAAAATATAAGAAACGGCAGGAGGTAACAAATTGTCTTTTATCGATATCTTTACCGATAACGCATACCTTATATACGGCATAACCATGTGTTTGTTTATCCCGTTCTTTTTATTCAGCATAATAGCGTCGATACGCGTAAATACGGTGTTCAATAAATATAATTCGATAAGCAGTTCGTCGGGCATATCGGCGCAAGGCTATGTAAGAAAATTTCTCGACAGCGAGGGTCTTACCGATATCAGGTTCGCGGCGGTGCGCGGTTCGCTTACCGATAACTTCAATCCGACAAACAACACGATATCGCTGTCCGATACCGTGCGCAATTCGGCGGCTATAGGCGCTATCGGCGTTGCATGCCACGAAGCCGGACATGCCGTTCAGCACGCGCGCAAATATTTCTTTTCGTCGGCACGGCTTGCGCTTGTTCCCGTTGTCAATGCGGCGAGTACGCTTATGTGGCCCGTGTTCATTATCGGATATATCCTCGGGTTTGCAAGCCCGTATTCGTCGATAGGTCGCATACTTCTTATTATCGGACTTGTGGTTATGGGACTGACGTTGCTGTTTTCGCTCGTAACGTTGCCTACCGAATTCGACGCGAGCCGTCGCGCATATAAATATTTAAAAACGTGCATGCTTCCCGAAGAAGCCGCAGGCGTGAAAAAGGTACTTCGTGCCGCCGCCATGACTTACGTCGCGTCGTTCATGATGACCGCATTGCAGTTTTTGCGCATACTCGCGCTCCTGCTTATGGGCAGAAACAGAAACAAATAGAATATTCCGAAATTAAAAACGGCGCAAACGTTGCGCCGTTTTTTGTGATATGACCTATGCGGATATGCGAGTCAATCCAGTTCCGTCAAATCGTCTATAAACCCGTCGGTTATCCTGTACGAATGCAAGTGCGCCGCGCCGTTTTTGTCTATAAGATAGAATTTATTGCCGCTCTCCCAATTGCAAGCGACGGCGCGTTCGTACGGCGCAAAGAATTCCCGAAGCGTAGTAGGATCGATCGCGGTTTTCAGATCCGACGACAGCATGCTCATTGCGGCGGTGATATCGCCGTTTCTTACAAGAGAAAACAATCGCATAACGGGATCGGCGGACGGCGTTTGGTTTGAGGGAGCGCAGCCGTAAACTATGGAATACCGCGGCGCAAGCGAAAGCAGGTAGTGATTGGACGACAAGCGTATGCCTGTAGCAAGCTCGGACTTGATGTTTTCCGCGCCGATAAGCTTTACCGTATAAGGCAGCAGCGAAAATTTGAGCGGCATAACGGTTATGTAAGCAACGTCGTATTCGCTCATCGTGATGCTGTCCGCGCGTTCGTAAAACTCGCCGTTTATCGAATACACGCAGTCGAAATCGCTCTGTATATGCAGTTCCATACGCTAACTATATGTTCGCGTTTGTATTTATATGTATAATAATATTCCGAAATGGCAATTATTCAGTGCGGAGGTTATAGTAATGAATAACACAAACTGGACAATCGAGCAAACCGTGGAACTGTTCGAACTTTGCGATAACGCCAAGTCGGAAGGAAACAGCCTTGCGGTCGCGTTTAAGCAAATGGCGGCAAAAACAGGCAGATCGGTCAATTCCGTGCGCAATTATTATTACGGGCAAGCCAAAACGTTCGAGCTTGTTCCCGAGGTGGCGGAACGGCTCGGTATTCGCACTGCGACCGTAGAGCGCGAGCGGTTCGTAGCGTTCACGCCCGACGAGGTGCGCGCGCTTATCGAATATGTTTTGCGTGCCGGAGGTATGGGCAAAAGCGTGCGCCGCGCTATTTTCGAGCTGTCGGACGGCGACGCTAAAACGGCGTTGAGGTATCAGAATAAATACCGTTCGGTACTGAAATCGCACCGTGAACTTGTAGAGCGGATAATGAACGATCTGGCGTCGCGCGGAGTTGCGTATCGCGATCCGTATAAAAAGTCGGGCGCCGATAATTTCGCGCGGCTCACCGAGTACCTTGCGGCGCTCGATGAAAAGAGGGTCGGTAAGTTTTTGTCGCTTATCGAAAAGCTTACCTGAAAAATGCTTGATATTTACGCCTTGCTTATGCTACAATATTGCAAGGCTAATACATACGGGTGGGTAGACAACGTGGATTCGAGAAGAGATAAGAACGGAAAAACCGAACAGGAGTTTTTGCGCGATTATGACGTTACTAAGTATTTTCGTCCGTCGGTCACGGTAGACGCCGTTCTGTACGCGCCGACGTCCGACGGGGCGCGCATTCTGTATATTAAGCGCGGCGGACACCCGTTTATCGGAATGTACGCTTTCCCGGGCGGCTTTATAGAGGCGGACGAATCGTGCGAGCAAGCCGCGGCGCGCGAACTGTACGAGGAAACAGGAGTAAAAGATATCGCGTTACGTCAGTTGATAACCGCGTCGCATCCCGACCGCGATCCGCGTTGGCGCAATATTACGGCGGTGTTTTGCGCCGAAGCCAACGGCGATATCGTTGCGACCGCCGGCGACGACGCAGCCGACGCGCAGTGGCTGGACGTTACGTGCAAGCCCGACGGCGGCATGAGTTTTATCGGCAGGACGGAAAAGTTCGAATGCAAACTCGACATTGTGCGCGATTCGTTCGGCAATGTGGACATAAATAAAACTTCCGTCGTCGAACGCGGCGATATGGCATTCGACCATGCAAAACTGACGTACTATCTCTTAGACTTGATAAAACGCAATCTGATTTAGGGGGCTGAAATGAAGATCAATCTTGTGGCAACAGGCGGCACGATAGGCAGCAGATACGAAAACGACGTGCTTGTCATATCGGACGAAGCAACGACGCATATAGCGTCGATACTCGGCGCGAATAAGGTATTCGGAGAGTTTAAAATACATAGCGCGGGCGTGGATCTTAACGACCTCAACGTACTGAGGCAAACGATAGAACGCGCGCTCGACGATAAACCCGACGGCGTTGTGGTAACGCACGGCACGGACACTTTGGCGTTTTCGTCGAGTTATCTCGCATACGCGTTTGCTTCGGCGCGCGTGCCTATAGTGATGTGCGCCGCAGACAGTCCGCTTACCGAGTATGACAGTAACGGGTTTGCGGTGCTCAATGCGGCTAAAAGCTTTATCGCGCGCGGCGAACGCGGCGTGTATGTGTTGTATAAAAACCCGGGCGAAATGGTGCGAATACATCACGGCGCGCGGCTTATTCCCGCGCACATGCACGAGAACTTTTATTTTTCCATCGGCGACGGCAATGCTTTTGCCGATACGGGACTTATGCGAGGAATGGATATGGATCTTACGGGCGGTAAAGCGGTATGCATTACTCCGTTTTTAGGCATCGATTATTCCGCTTTCGACATGACGGGCGTATCGGCGGTCGTTCAGTCCGCGTACCATTCGGGTCGGATAAATACGGAGATATTCAATAACTTCGCGCAGAACTATCCCGACATCCCGATGTTTTTCCTGTCGGGCGCAAAGCGGTATGCGGCCGATACGTTTGCACCCAATGTCACTCAATGTTCGGGTATTACGCAAGCCGCGCTGTATATAAAAATTCTGATAGCATTAAAAAACAACGTAAAAGATCTCGCCGCGTTTGTAGGCAAAAACGCATGCGGCGAATTGGTCAATTAAATTGCAGACGGAGGACGGTCATGCCGTCCTTTTAAATTGTCAGCGAGGAAAGAATATCAAAAGCGAACCGTGCTTTACCGATATCTCGGCGCCGTTGCCGACGGCGGCGTTGGATACGCCGAGCGGAAACTCAGGCGTAAGCTCGGCATTGTCTAAAATATAGCTCAGGTTTTTGTACGTTACGCCCGTCGCCGTTCCGCCGTATGCGAATACCGATACGGTGCCGCGTATGTTTTTGGGTAAAGTGATTTTTCCGTCGGTTATAACCGTCGCAATGCTGTCCCTATCTACCAAATAACCGCGCGCATCGTAAGCGTTAAGATAGGCGAGCGTTGCGAAATTGGCAAAGGTGTGGTCAAGCCGACCGCCCGTTCCGCCGTATATGACAAAAGTTTTATATCCGCGCCGAAGCCCGAGCTTGACGGCGGCGAGCATATCCGTATCGTCTTTATCGCGGTTGAGCTTTATCACGTGCGCGGCGGTGTTTTCGGGCGGCGCGCTCGAATCGAAATCGCCTATAACGACGCTCGGCTCGAGTCCGGCGTTCTTTGCGGAACTGTATCCGCCGTCGGCGGCGATAATTATATCGTTCGCACCGAACCGCTTGCGCGGCGCAAAAGCTTCGCCGGCGCCGAAGATCACGCATAATTTTTCTTTTTTATCTTTTTTATCTTGCTTTTCCGGATTTTTCATGTATTGTAAATTATATCACATCGATCGCTTTAAATCAAGCGCGGCGCAAAAGCTTTGCAATTATAAGCCGAATGTGGTAGAATATATATATAATAGAAACATTGACGGAGATATTATGGATAATTTATTGGCGGCAAAAACGCTCGATGCGGCGCTCGAAACGGGTGCGGACTTTGCCGAACTTTATGTTCAGAATAAAATTATACGCGACGTAGAACTCAATTACAAGCGAGTGGATAACGTTTCGACTCAGCTTGTGTACGGCGCCGGACTCAGGCTTATGCGCGGCGTAAGTCAGGTGTACGGCTCTACGTCGGACGTGAGCGAACAGTCGTTGTTGTCGCTTGCGCATAAGCTTGCCGCGTCGTTCGGCGAAACGCGGTCATTGCATGTCGAAACGTTTGACGAAATTGAAAATCCCGATATGCATGCGCCGAAAAAGGAGCAGTCTGCGTATACCGTAGAACAAAAAACAGAGTACTTGAAGCGCGCGGAAAAAGCTATATACGACGTTTCTCCGCTTATCGTGAACGCACGGGTAACGGCGGCGGAAACGGATGAGCGCGTGGAAATATTTACGGTGACCAAAGACATATCTCGGGTAGTGCGCGACAGACGCGTGCGCACGCGCGTGAGCGCGGCGGCTATAGCGTCGCGCGACGGTAAATTCGAATCGGCGCGGTTTTCGCCCGGGTTGAGCAAGGGCGCGGAATTGTACGACGAGGTGGATTTCGTCGCAGGCGCGGTAGGCGCCGCCGAGGACGCCGTAGCGTTGCTCGACGCGCCCGAATGTCCGTCGGGCAATATGCCCGTCGTTATAGGCAACGGGTTCGGCGGCGTGCTTTTTCACGAGGCGTGCGGACATCCGCTCGAGGGTACGGCTATATCGCATAACAATTCGCCGTTTGCCGGCAAGCTCGGGCAAAAGATAGCGTCCGAACTAGTGACGGCTATCGACGACGGAACTATAGCTTACGGATGGGGCAGTCAGAATTTCGACGACGAGGGCGAGCCGGCGACGCGCAACGTTCTAATAAAAGACGGCGTGCTTACTTCGTACATGGTGGATGCGTTCGACGGGCGGCGCATGAATATGAAGCCGACGGGCGCGTGCCGCAGGCAGTCGTATAAGTATATGCCTACCACGCGCATGACGAATACGTTTATTGCGGCAGGCAAGAGCGCGCCCGAAGATATAATCGCCGCGACCGAATACGGGCTGTATTGCGATGCGTTCAACGGCGGTTCGGTCGACCCTGTTACCGATAAGTTCAATTTCACTTCGTCAAAGACGTATGTAATAAAAAACGGCAAGCTCGACCATCTTGTAAAATCGGCGTGCCTTGTCGGGTTCGGTTACGACATTTTGCCGCGTATCGATATGGTGGGTAACGATGTGCGTTTGGCTGCCTGCATGTGCGGCGCGGCGTCGGGATCGATCCCCGCGGCTGTCGGACAACCGACGCTGAGAGTGTCGGAAATGACTGTAGGCGGCAAGGGCGAACAACAATAATTCCGAATCATGAGAGGGTCTTGTATGTTAAACATAAACAAATTATTCGAAGCGGCAGCCGCCGCAGGCATAAAAGAATTCGAAGCGCGTATTCTTACCGAAAGTTCGCTGTCCGTAAGCATGTTCGACGGCGAGCGCGAAAACTATACCGTTTCCGATCACGGTAAACTCAAGATACGCGGTCTGTATGGCGGCAAAAGCGGCGTATTTACTTCCGACCGCGTGGACGACGACGTTATAGACACGGCTATAGCCGCGCTTAAAAGTTCTGCCGAGTACGGCAATCCGTACGATCCCGAGTTTTTTATTTCGGGCGGAAAGTACGCGTACGAAAAAGTCGATTGCTATAATGCCGAACTTGAAAGTACGGACGCGTCGGAATATATAGGGCTTGCAAAGGCGTTGTCCGTCGCTGCGCTCGGATCGGACGGGCGCGTGGAGCATGCCGAAATAAGCGTGGAGTATAATTGCTCGACAATGCGGCTTGTAAACAGTAACGGTTTGGATCTCGAGCAGAGAGGCAATTATGTGACGGTCGGCGGCAGCGTAAAAGTATCCGAGGGCGGCGAGGTGCAGAGCGGCAGTAGATACGAGATACTGAGTTCGCTCGGCGCTTTGGACGCCGACGGTTTCGTAAAAGAGTTGATTGCGGACGGCGTCGGACAGCTCGGCGGCGGAACGGTGCAGACGGGAAGATATCCCGTGGTGTATTCGCCCGATTGCGTTGCTGTGTTGGTCAAAACTCTGAGTTCGGGATTTTCGGCATTCGCGGCGGAACAGCACGTGTCGCTGTTGGAAGGCAAGATGGGCAAAGCGCTGTTTTCCGACATGTTCAATGTGGAGCAAACGCCTATCGGCAACGAAGTGTTCTGCTCGGCGTTCGACGCGGAAGGCGTGCCGTGCAAAAACCGTATGCTAATAAAAGACGGCGTGCCGACGGGATATGTTTACGATCTCGGCACGGCAAAGCGTGCCGGCGCAACGTCTACGGGCAACGGTCGACTGATAGGCGGCAATATCCGTCCTGTCGTCGATTTTGTTACGGTGCATTGCGGCGCGCTCGACAGGGACGGAATGTTTAAAAAGATAAACTCGGGCATTTATATAACAAGTCTCGGCGGAACGAGTACGGGTATAGACGCGCAGTCGGGCAACTATTCGTTACAGGCAAGCGGCTATATGATAGACAACGGTAAAATATCCGCGCCGATCTCGCTAATGACGGTTGCCGGCAATATTTTGACCGATTTTGCCGATATCGTAGCCGTAGGTAACGACAGCAAGCTCACCTATTACGGCGTTAAAACGCCGTCGATAGCGATAGGCGGTCTTTCCGTTTCGGGCGTTAATGCCGATAATAGAATTTGATTTTCGGGAGCGATATTATGTATAAAGTGTATGCTATGATAGCCGACGGCACGGAAGAGGTGGAGTGCTTGGGCGTGGCGGACGTTTTGCGCCGTGCCGGAGTGAATACCGAACTTGTGTCGGTGGGCGGCAAGACCGTAACGGGTTCGCACGGTATTGTTATTACGGCGGATCGAACGCTCGACGGAACGGACCTGTCGGTTGCCGATATGTTGTTCATTCCCGGCGGTATCCCCGGGACGAACGTGCTTGCGCAGTGCGATAAGCTTATTGCGGCGATAGGCGCGGCGTTGTCCGACGGCAAACGCGTTGCGGCTATTTGCGCCGCGCCGGCGCTCGTGCTCGGTGCAAACGGATACTTAAAAGGAAAAAAGGCTGTATGCTTCCCCGGGTATGAGGATAAAATGCTCGGCGCCGAAGTAGTGCGCGGCGCGCGCGTCGTGACGGACGGAAATATTACCACCGCGCGCGGATTGGGCTGCGCGCTGGAACTTGGCGTGGAGCTTGTTCGGCTCATCGTCGGCGACAAGCAAGCCGACGACATCGCCGCGAAGATACAGATGAAGTAGAGGGTAATTCGGAAAGCGGAATTCGGAATCGAAAGATTTCTCCGCTCCGTTCGCTAACGCTCACTTCGGTCGAAAGGACAAGCACAACCATGTCATCCCGAGCGTAGCCGAGGGATCTATCGGTCGAAAGGACAAAACCCTACAACAAAATGTCATTCTGAGCGTTTTTTGCCTCCCGAGGGATCTATAATTCCGCATTGTCAAATAATTTTGATAATCGTATGTCAAATAATTGCAAAATTCGACAAACGGTGATATAATATGTAATATCTTTTATATATGCGGAGTTACCGATGAATAAAGATCTCGAAAGCATAGTTCTTACAAAAGAGCAGATAAAAGAAAAAGTTACGGCTGCCGCGAAGTGGCTTGACGGCAAGTACGGTTCTTGCGAAAATCCGCCGCTGTTTATAAGCGTACTCAAAGGCAGTGTAATGTTTTTCTGCGATCTTGTAAGAGAAATGCAAACTCCCGTGCAGATAGACTTTATGACGGTATCGTCGTACGGCTCCAATTCCGAAAGTTCGGGCATGCCCAAGATCGTAATGGACCTTGCCGCGCCCGTAAAGGATAGGGATGTTGTACTTGTGGAAGATATCGTAGACTCGGGTTATACATTGCAGAGAATGCGCGATCTCATTTCCGGTCGCGGCGCGAAATCGTTTACGGTTGTAGCGCTGTTCGATAAACCGGCGCGGCGCAAAGTGGATATTAAGGCGGACTATAACTGTTTCGAGATAGAGGACGAGTTTATCGTAGGTTACGGTTTGGATTATGCGCAGCAGTATCGCAATCTGCCGTATGTAGGCATACTCAAAAGAGAGATATACGAAAAGAAATAAAAGGGAATCATGTATAAGATCGATGTCGTTCGTGCGGCATCGGTTTTGCATTTTAATTGTCGTCGTCGCGTTCCTTTCAATAAAGCGGAATGCTCTACGAAATAAAAAACATAAGGAGTGTCTATGGAAACAGAAGACAAGAACGTACTTACGGACGAGCAGCCCGAAGTACAACCCGACGTCCAAGCCCAAGCGGACGAGCAGCCCGAAACGCCTGCCGCCGCCGACGGCACGGCAGTCGCAACCAAGCCGTACAAAGGCTTTGCGGGAAAACTCGATAAGTTTTTCGGCATAAGCAAGGCTAAGTCGTCGTTCTTGACCGAGATATTCGCCGGGCTTACGACTTTCCTCGCCATGGCGTACATACTTACGGTCAACCCCAATCAGATCGCCGGGTTCAATCCGTCGGCGCCTTTGTGGTCGTCGGTGTTTATCGCCACGGCGCTCGGCGCGCTCATAGGCACTTTGCTCATGGCGTTGTTCGCAAAAATGCCGCTTGCGCAAGCCCCGGGTATGGGACTCAACTCGGCGCTCGGCGGTATAGTCGGCGGATATGCGTACGGCATAGGATTCTCTTTCGGTACCGCAATGCTCATGGTACTTATAAGCGGCGTATTGTTCCTTGTGCTTACCGTCGTTCCGTGCGGCAGAGATAAGGAAACGGGCAGGCTTATAGGCATACGCGAAAAGATATTCGAATCCATTCCGACAGGTATACGCGTAGCTATACCCGTAGGTATCGGTTTGTTTATCGCGTACATCGGATTCCAGAACTCGGGTATTATCGTTCACAACGATTACACTCAGGTCGATCTTGTAAACTTCACCAATTGGGGCGAACAGGTGATCAACGTAGGCGCAGGCGTCGGGTTCGCCGCCAAGACCGCTATCGTAGCGTTCATTTCGCTGTTTGCGATCGCTATCCTTTCGCACTTTAAAGTAAAGGGTTCGGTCATTCTCGGTATACTCATCGCCACGTTGGCAGGCATGTGCTTCGGCAACGGCGTTGTCGTAAACTTCAACACGATCGCCGGCAAGACCGACGGCGTTACTTGGAAGTTCTGGGAGAACTTCTCCAACTTCTTCTCGTTCGATACGGATAAAGGCGGTTCGTTCTTCGCCGCGTTCCATGACATAAGCTTCCCTGCCGGCAGCGCGCTCACCGTAATCGTCATTATTCTTTCGTTCTGCATGATAGATATGTTCGATACCATGGGTACCGTTATCGGTTGTTGCGCAAAGGCAAACCTTCTCGACGAGAACGGCAAACCGCTTCGCTTCAACAGAATAATGTTGTCCGACGCCATTGCGACCTGTTCCGGCGCTATGCTCGGAACATCCACCGTTACGACCTTTGTCGAATCGGGTACGGGCGTTGCCGCGGGCGGAAAAACGGGTATGACCGCGCTCATCACGTCGCTGTTGTTCTTGCTTTCCATATTCCTTCTGCCCATATTCGCGTTCATTCCGTCGGCAGCCGCCGCCGGCGCGCTTATCTATGTCGGCGTTCTCATGATGAGCAATGTAAAGAACATAGACTTCTCCGACCTCAGAGTCGCAGTGCCGGCATTCCTTACGATAATCATGATGCCGCTTGCATACTCCATAACCGACGGCATCGGTATCGGTATGATTTCGTACGTCATCATCAACATCATCTGCTATGTTGTGGATATCATCAAGTACGCGGTCGCAAACAAAAAGGGCAATACCGCCGTTGCCAAACCGAAGTGGAACGTATCCGTAGTGCTTGGAATTATAACGGTGTTGTTCTTGCTGTACCTCTTCCTTCCGGCGTCGCTGTAATGGGAAAGAGTCGATTATTTACTTATTTATTTGCTTGATCCTTCGAGCTTTACGGCTCGGGTGTGACGAGGATGCCTGTCGGTACGACGGGCATTTTCGTTTATCGGAAGATTTTTGTAAAAAAATATAAAAAACGGTTCTATTTAGATTCTAGGCGCATATAATGACAGTGTAACGCGATCGAAAAATAATTTGAAAAATTATTAAAAGCGCCGTAAAAACGCTTGACATATCCGTTACGCATATTGTATACTAAGCGTGCAATCAATGTGATGCTGTTGTGCTAAGCGATTGCGCCCCATAAATTCGCTCATCATTTTCCCCCTTATCATATAGCAAAACGGTCGATATCAATCGACCGTTTTGCATTTGCGCAAAATGCAAAACCACGATCCGTAAAGCGAGATCGAAGACCGCATGCGCGATAATATAAAAACTCATGCCGAGGCAGGGTGATTTTCTTATTATAATAGGTAAAAATTTCGGGCTAATTACGCAATATATAAAGTATGGAACGGAAAGTAAAAATTTTAGTCACGGTACTTTATATAGCGGCGTGCGTCGCGGTGATAATTATTGCGGCGTTCGGTGCGGTAACAAGGTTCGCGCATGCCGACGGCGATAAGTCGGACGGGCATATCGAGTACGACGGCGCGATCGAGCATATTTTTACGCACGAACTTATTTACGACACCGAAAAAGCGTTCGCGCCTAACAACAAACTGCGCAATTGTTTCGATAAAGACCATCTTACCGCAAAGGAATTTAAAGCGCTGCTCGGCGAACTCTATAAAAACGACTATGTGCTTGTAAGCATAGACGGCGTTCTGTCGGGTAAAAAGCCGATCATGCCGCGCGGTAAAAAACCGCTTGTCATGTCGTTCGACGATATGACGTACGACACGACCGACCGCGGCTGTATAGACAAAATAAAACTCGTCGACGGCGTAGTTTACGACTTTACGGAGAGCGCCGAACCGCAGTTGACGCGCGAACGCGAAAACATAACCATTCTCGAGAGCTTTATACAAACCCATCCCGACTTTTCGCCGTTCGGCGCGCGCGCCACGCTGTGCGTCAACGGCTATAACGGCATATTCGGCTATAGGATAACGCCCGATTGCAATGTGTCCGAAGAATATGCGGAGAGCGAAACGCGTGAATGTAAAAAGCTTGTTTCCGCGCTCAAAGACCTCGGCTATACTTTCGCGTCGCATACCTATTACCATAAGTATTTCCACTCCATGTCGGCGCGCGAAATAGAAAAGGACTGCAACGCGTGGGATAAATATATAAAACCGATAGTCGGCGAAACGCGTATTCTGTGTTATCCGGCAGGGCAGCACAATGCCGACAGCGCGCGTAACGATATTTTTAAGGCGCACGGCTTTAACGTGTTCTTTTGCGTGGGCAGCTCCGCAATGACCGAAACCGAAAAGAATAGCGTCGACGCGACGTATATTTACCGTAAACCGTTCGACGGCACGGCGCTTCGGCTTTACGGCAAACTCTACGCGCACCTTGCCGATACCGCCGCGATATACGACAAGTCGCGGTTTCGTCCGTTTTCCTATAAAGGCGGTTATTATTGATGTTGTCAACGTGAAATTTTGAACCGACGGTTTAGGCGGTTGTTTATAAAAAACATAACTGTTTTTCAAAATATTGTGGTTATTGTGGAAAAATTTTTTAAAAAAACACAATATATAGTGTTAAAGGGCTTGACACGCGTCTTTTGCAGTGATATAATGAGCAAGCTATCGCTTTTCGGCGGCGCGGACGGTACGTTCCGCACGGCGAGGGGATAAAGTAAAGAACCAAAGTTGTCTTGGAGGTCAACAACATGTATCAGGTCATTAAAAGAGACGGCAAGAAAACCGATTTTGATATTTCCAAAATCAGTCAGGCTATACGCAAAGCGTTCGATGCGGTAAACAAGCAATACAACAACGATATTATCGATTTGATTGCGCTGCGCGTTACTTCCGATTTTTCGGGAAAAGTCAAGGACGGACTTGTCGCGGTTGAAGACATTCAGGACAGCGTCGAGCAGGTGCTCATACAGGCAGGTTATGCCGACGTTGCCAAAGCGTATATTCTTTATCGCACGCAACGCGAAAAGATACGCAATATGAAGTCCACGATACTCGATTATAAAGAGCTTGTGGATAGCTATGTAAAAGCGTCCGATTGGCGCGTAAAGGAGAATTCTACCGTAACGTATTCGGTAGGCGGACTCATTCTGTCAAATTCGGGCGCTATCACCGCCAACTATTGGCTAAGCGAGATATACGACGAGGAGATAGCCAACGCGCATCGCAGTGCGGATATTCATATTCACGATATGTCCATGCTTACCGGCTACTGCGCCGGCTGGTCGCTCCGTCAGCTTATACAAGAGGGATTGGGCGGAATCCCCGGCAAGACCGGTTTTTCGCCGGCAAGCCACTTGGCAACGCTGTGCAATCAGATGGTGAACTTTCTCGGCATCATGCAAAACGAATGGGCGGGCGCGCAGGTGTTTTCGTCGTTCGATACATACCTTGCGCCGTTCGTCAAGGTGGATAAGCTTAAGTACGGCGAGGTCAAAAAATGTATCGAGAGCTTTATTTACGGCGTAAATACCCCGTCGCGTTGGGGAACTCAAGCTCCGTTCAGCAATATAACGCTCGATTGGACGGTACCGCCCGATCTTGCGGAACAGCAAGCCATAGTCGGCGGCAAGCCCATGGACTTCAAGTATAAAGACTGCAAGAAGGAAATGGATATGGTGAATAAGGCGTTTATCGAGATAATGATCGAGGGCGACGCCAACGGACGCGGTTTCCAGTATCCCATTCCCACGTATTCGATAACGCGCGACTTCGATTGGTCGGAAACCGAGAACAATAAACTTTTGTTCGAAATGGCGGCTAAGTACGGCACTCCGTATTTCTCCAACTACATCAATTCGGATATGGAACCGTCGGATATCCGCAGCATGTGCTGCAGACTTCGGTTGGATCTGCGCGAGCTGCGCAAAAAGTCGGGCGGATTCTTCGGCAGCGGCGAGAGTACGGGTTCGGTAGGCGTTGTGACGCTTAATATGCCGCGTATAGCGTATCTTGCCGCGGACGAGGCGGACTTCTATGCTCGGCTCGATAAGCTCATGGATATTTCGGCGCGGTCGCTCAAGATCAAGCGCGACATTATAACAAAACTCATGGACGAAGGATTGTATCCGTATACCAGACGTTACCTCGGCACGTTCAACAATCATTTCTCTACGATCGGGCTTGTCGGCATGAACGAAGCCGGACTTAACGCTAAATGGTTGAGAGCGGACCTCACCGACGAACGCGTGCAGAAATTTGCGCAGAACGTTTTGAACCACATGCGCGAGCGCTTGGTGATTTATCAAGAACAGTACGGCGATCTTTACAACCTCGAGGCGACGCCTGCCGAGTCCACTACGTACAGGCTTGCCAAGCACGATAAAGAGCGCTATCCCGACATAATCACGGCTAACGAGAACGGCACGCCGTACTACACAAACAGCTCGCACCTTCCCGTCGGTTATACGGAAGACGTGTTCAGCGCGCTCGACATTCAGGACGAGTTGCAAACGCTTTACACTTCGGGAACTGTATTCCACACGTTCTTGGGCGAGAAGCTGCCCGATTGGAAAGCCGCGGCTAAGCTTGTGCGCACGGTTGCCGAAAACTATAAACTTCCGTACTTCACTCTTTCGCCCACGTATTCGGTTTGCCGCAATCACGGCTACATCCAAGGTGAAGTATATACCTGTCCGCACTGCGGCGAAAAGACCGAGGTCAACAGCCGTATCACCGGTTACTACCGTCCCGTTCAGAATTGGAACGACGGCAAGGCGCAGGAGTTTAAGGATCGCAGAACGTACAACACCATGAAGTACGACACTCCGCATACGGGTCACAAATGCAATTGCAAGCAGGAGGAAGAGCATGCCGCAGTCACGGGCGAAGTGACTTACGAGCTGTTCACCACCCCCACTTGCCCCAATTGCAAAGTCGCCATACCCATGCTCGAAAAAGCCGGTATCGATATGAACATCGTCAATGCCGTAGAGGACCCCGACAGCGCCAAGAAGTACGGCGTAAAGCAAGCGCCTACGCTTGTAGTAACCAACGGCGCGCAGACCGAAAAGTACGCCGGAGTCGCGGCTATAAAGAAATTCCTCGAAACCAATAAGTAAACGCAACATCGGATCATAACGGATAAAAAGGAAACACCAATGCTTGATTTCGTAATAATCGGCGGCGGAACGGCGGGCTTGAGTTCCGCCGTTTATGCTACAAGAGCCAATAAGACAGCGCTTGTTATAGAGCGCGATTCGTTCGGCGGACAGATAGTGGAGTCGCCGGCGGTAGAGAACTACCCGGGCATACCCAAAATTTCGGGCGCGCAGTTTGCGTCCGATCTGTTCGATCAAGCCGAGCGCTCGGGCGCGCAGTTCGCTTACGAAACAGCGCTTAAAATAGAGCCGCACGACGGCTATACTACGGTGGTGACCGACGGCGGCAGTTACGACGCCAAAGCGGTGATCATAGCCGCAGGTTGCAAGCACAGGCATTTGGGCGTAGACGGCGAAGACGCGCTCATAGGGTCCGGCGTCAGTTATTGCGCGCTTTGCGACGGTGCGTTTTTCAAGGATAAGACCGTTGCGGTCATAGGCGGCGGCAATGCCGCGTTCGCCGACGCGATGTATCTTGCCGACGTGGCGCGCGATGTGTATTTGGTTCCCCGCCGCGATACGTTCCGCGCCGAAAACGTTATAGTGGAGCGTGCGAAACAGCTCGATAACGTGCGGATAATAACCGACGCGCAAGTGAAAGAGCTTATCGGCACGG
>CATKFJ010000224.1 GCA_949747725.1 uncultured bacterium | reverse complement strand
TTTATATAGGCGCGTAAAGCGGCAGACCCGATCGTTCGTCGAGCCCGAACATAATGTTCATGTTCTGAACTGCTTGACCGGCCGCGCCTTTTAACAGGTTGTCTATCACCGAAACGATTATGCCTTTGGTTCCGTCGAATCGCGCCGAAAATACGCAACGGTTGGTGTGCGCTACTTGAGCTATTTCGGGCAAAGTTTGAGCGTATGTTACAAACGGTTCGTTTGCGTAAGCCGCATTTAAAATGTTTTGAGCTTTTTCGGCGTCGGTCACATTAAAATATACGGTGGAGAGAATCCCGCGCTTTATCGGTAAAAGGTGCGGCGTAAACAGTACGTTTACGCCGAGTTTTTCGCTCATTTCGGGCGCGTGGCGGTGGGTGAATAATCCGTAAGCTTTGAAGTTTTCGTCGAGCGAGCAGAATGAATACGCTTCGTCGCTTTTTCTGCCTGCGCCGCTTGCGCCGCTTTTGCTGTCGGCTATAATGTCAGATACGATACCGTTTTCGCACAGGGGGTACATAGGTAAAAGAACGCTTGTGACATAGCAACCGGGGTTTGCTACAAGCTTGGCTTTTTTTATGTCGTCGCGGTTGTGTTCGCACAGACCGTAAACGGCGATGTCGTTTAGGTCGGGACGGGGATGCGTTACGCCGTAAACATTGTTATAAGTGTCGATATTATCGAAACGGTAATCGGCGGAAAGATCGATAACGCGTACGCCGTTATCGATAAGCGCGCCGACTGTAATTGCCCCGACGGTTTGCGGCAACGCAACGAATACGACGTTGCATGATTTAAAAACATCGTCCGTTATATCGGTAAAAACAAGCTCGCACGGCAACGCCGGAAAGACATCGCGCACGCGCTTGCCGAGATTTGCGCGACTCGATACCGCAATAAGATCCGCATAAGGGTGCGACGAGATAAGTCTCAAAACTTCCGCTCCGGCATAACCGTTTGCACCGATAATACCGACTTTTATATTTGATGATTTCATTTTTTGTCCGTACTGATTTATTCGTATATAATTATAATACATTATCGCGAAAAAGGCAACCGAAATGCGGATATTGTATTTATGTGCGTTTTTAAAACAATTGACAAACATGTTCAAACATGATATAACCAAAAGCAAGAGGAGATGACCATGGCAAAAAACGGAGCATGTGAATTGTGCGGCTTGCCCGATAACAGCTATTCCATAGAAGACAACGGAAATGTTTTTAAGGTTTGCAAATTGTGCCACGACGGGTTTATAGCTAAGCACGGCGGCGACGCAATAGATAACGTAGAGATCGATATCGACGCTCTTGCGCAACAGATCAAGCCGTCGGCTGACGGCGGCGGAAGCAAACCGCAAACGCTGTCGCCGGACGAAATGGCAAAGCTTTTAAAGCCGACAAAAGAGGAACGCCGCAAGATAAACAATGCAATGAAACGCGCCAATGTGGTAGCTGCCGCCGAGCGCGAAGCGGAGGCGAGGGCGGAAGAACGTCGCAAACTGAGCGAATCGCTAAAGCGTACTACGGCTATGCTCGCCGCAGATACGGCGGATATTCGGCGCGAATTGCTCGAAGCGAAAGAACTGATAGAAGAGGAAGAGCGCAAATTCGCCGGACGGGGTCCTGATGTCGAACAGAATGTCGAAGAAACCGAGGAAACGACAACGAACGGCGATATTGCGGCTGAAACCGAAGAAATATCGGAACAGACGGATGTTGCGGAAAGCGACTTGGCTGTCGAAGACGACGTTCCGAGCGATAAGTCGGACAATGCTGAAAATATAACGAACCAAAACAGTCGACAGGACAACGAACCCGATAAGATCGATGCCTTTATAAAGGCGAGCCGTGCAGAAACCAAACGTGCTGCGGCTTTCGAAAGAATGCGGCGAGAAGTCAACCCGACGATCGACGACGAGCGCATTAAAATAACGGGACCGGAAGTGGAACTCAAAAAGGATACTCGCCCCAAAACCAACCTCGAAGTAGCGACTAAAGAGTATGTCGGTGCGGTGCGGTTTATAGAGGCGTTCAAATTCATAGTAAACCCCGTAACTTATGCCGTGTTTGCGGGACTCATAGTATTGGCGGTCGCAACGGCATATATGATAATTATGACATGGAAAGAGGCTGTTATAGCGCTGTCTTCGGGTATAGGCGCCGTAGCGATAGGTTTCCTGCTCGTTTGGTATCTTAAGCGTCGGCTCGAAGTGGACAAGCGTACGTTTTTGTTGCGCATACGTCAGGAACAAATACTGTTCGATAGCATAGCCACGCCGTGTTACCGTGAGCTTAAAACGAAATATCCGATGATTAAAGCTTTAGCGTGGCTGTTCGGTAAGTTGTCCGTCATATTGATGGTTACGGTAATTATCGGCGGAACGGCAGCTGCCGTAATACTGTCTTTCTTGGGAAATTGGTGGTTGCTTGCGCCCGTAATGCTCGGCGCCGTTTTGAGCGGAGTAATGGTGTACTATATGTTTAAGTTGGTCGCGGACTGCATTTATTATAAGCTCGATATAGAACGCAACCAACAGATTATGGAGCAGTCGTTGCTCGATTTGTTGGCGAAAAAGAAATAAATTTATTTGCACGGATACATATAAAATGCACCCCTAAAGTCAGTCAATTTAAGGCGGTGCATTTTTTACGGGGAAAATTGTTGCTCGAAAATGATATATTCTAAAGAACTTCGGCGGCTAAAACACAATACGCAGCATATGTTTTTTGTATAGCTCAACGATGATTTTTTATGCTAAAATGCTTGCAATTTACGGGCATATATGCTACAATACATGTGCTTTGCCGGTGTGGTGGAATTGGCAGACGCGCCGGACTCAAAATCCGGTGGGCTAATAACCCGTATCGGTTCGACTCCGATCACCGGCACCATAAC
>CATKFJ010000223.1 GCA_949747725.1 uncultured bacterium | reverse complement strand
GTTTGTAAAAGGGCTTGTTCACGACATATCGTCAACGGGGGCAACTGTTTTTATAGAACCTTTTGCCGTGGTTGAAGCAAATAATGAGCTTATAACGCTGCACACGGAAGAGCAGAATGAAATCGAGCGGATACTGACGGCTCTCAGCATAGCTGTCGTAAATAATGCGTCTATGCTTGTTCAAGGGCAAGACGTTTTAGTGGAATGCGGTGTGATTTTTGCCAAAGCAGAGTATGCAAAAATTACCGATTCTTACTGTCCGCATTTGAACACGGACGGCAAAATTATTCTTAAAGGTGCGCGACATCCGCTTATCGCACGAGATAAAATAGTGCCTGTAGATATAACGCTCGACGAAAAACGCGTATTATTGATTTCGGGACCGAATACGGGCGGAAAAACGGTCGCGCTGAAAACGGTAGGAGTGTTCGCACTTCTTGCCTCAGTCGGAATGTATATACCGGCAAGCGAAGGAAGCTCCGTCGGAATATTTGATAAAATTTATTGCGATATCGGAGATTCTCAAAGTATAACCCAATCTTTAAGTACATTTTCCGCACATGTTGTAAATCTGTCCGAAATAACTTCCGATATGGACGGAAATTCGCTTGTACTTTTGGATGAAGTAGGGGACGGAACTGACCCGGATGAGGGCGCGGCTCTTGCAATAGCTATTATAAAGAAGATATTGTCCGCAAACTCTACGGCTGTCGTTACGACACATTTTAATTCGGTAAAAGAATTCGCGTTAAGTTGCGCCGAAATTTCCAATGCATGCATGCAATTTGACAACGTACATTTCAGACCGACGTATCGACTTTTACAAGGTGTTTCGGGATCGAGTTATGCCCTTGAAATTGCGGAAAAGCTCGGACTCGGGCAGGATATTATAAACAACGCAAAGTCGGCGCTCAGTAAAGAAAAGGGTGCTTTCGACGCGGTCATGCGCGAAACCGAAAAACTGCGCAATGAAACACTGCTCGAAAAGCAACGATGCGAGGCGTTAAGAAAACAGGCTGAATATGACGCACGACAAGCAGCCGCGTTTAAAAACGATTACAGCAAAAAATTAAGCGATATAAATGATAACGCGCGCAATATGATAAGGCGTCAAGCCGAAGAATACGCTGCCAAAGCCGAAGAGATTATCGATCAAATAAAAGCTCAATTAAAATCCGCAGATGAGGCGGCGTTGTTTAACGCGCGCAAGTCCGCAAAAAAATTATCGGACGGAATACCCGTAGATAAGATCGAGCCGATCAAAGCTACCGCGCCGTCCAAACCCGAAGACTTGTCTGTAGGAACTCATGTTTATGTGTCCGGGCTGAACAAAGAGGGTATTATAACAAGCGGAGTAAAAGGCAATAAAGCAATCGTAGCAATAGGATCGATCAAGACGGAATTACCTATATCGTCGTTGTCGGTAATAAAACAGGAGAAAGAGAAAAAACAGGCTTTAAATTTTAAAACCGATAAAGATCCCGAAAATCGAGAAGTTATGTTATTGGGATATACGGTAGACGATGCAACCATAGAACTTGACAGAATTTTATCGGATATTGCACCGCGAAGTACGATTCGCATTGTCCACGGCAAGGGTACGGGCGCTCTCGGCAAAGGTATTCAATCGTATTTAAAACGCCAAACTCGCGTTAAGTCATTCAGATATGGACGCTACGGCGAAGGCGATACGGGCGTTACAATTGTCGAGATCAAGTAGTGTGTTATTGTCGCCGACAGCGTTCTTCACGTTCTTTGTATGAATAAGCCGATAAATAAATTTCATTGCTGTCCGCATTGCAGTTTTCTTTAACGTCACGAGAAATGACGTAAACAATATAATTTGTTTTGCGCATATATAACTTTTCAATATCGGCGTAATCGTTGCCCAATATTCTTCGTGCATATTCGTCAAAGCTATTTTCGATGGGAGTAAAAGCGCTGTCGACCGTGGTATACAGAGATCTATGATCGCGTCTTATGCAAGTTATTATTTTATCCGCGGACCGCGGCGTAATGTTATCGTTTATAACAAGATTTAAAACAACGCAGTCGCAAATCAGCATGCTTGACAGATAATGCATACTTCTGAAATGCTCAGTGACGGCGGCTTCTACATATGTCCTGAAAACGCTTTTCTTTGACGCGGCGATCAGTCGTGAAATATCTTCCTCGGAAAATAATGTCTTCATGCTTTTATCAGTGAATAGTTATAATAATCGCCGTCGATGCGGCTTATAGTGTTGTAGAGCGCGGTTGCCTTTTCATCATATCGAAGTATTGATGAGATTTCTGTATCTGCCGACGCCGCATTTTTGATCGATGTATTATTCGTTTTCACGCAGTCGGGAAGAAGCGTGAAATCTAAACCTTTGTCGCAAGCCAACAGTCTTGTACAAAACCGCTTGGATGTCGCTTGTTTGTCTATTCCCAGAACAATATCCAAAAACAGCCTAAGAATGCGTTTCTTGCTATAGCGTTTTCCTGCAACGTAAGACACTATACCGTCAAAATCCAAACTGTTGCATACACTTTTCAATAAGTATTCCAAACCTTCCGAGCAGTTTCGCAATCGAGATATGTATTGCGTGTCCGATGATTTAAGCGCAAACAGTGCGATTTTTTTGTACGCCGAAATATCAGGCGCGTGCGCGTCGCGCGCGATCTTTATTTTGTCGAAGTTTACGGGTATAAAGCTCTGTGCTTTTTCGAACTGCCCGTTATGTTCGAGCTCTCTTATAGCAGTCGCGGAAATATAGCCGTCACGCGCCTCTTTGTCGTTATGAGCTACGCCTATGCGCTTGATTATTATAGGCTCTATATGCGGCGCAAACTTATTTATAGCCGAAATATACTCTATACATAATATATTATTTGGATCGGTAAGAACAGTCTCAACCGAACTTTTATCGGGATGCAGTTCGTTATATAGTTCGGCAAGCGCAGCCGTACTTGCTGGATTATAACTGATTCCTTTTTCGAGATAAGCCCTTAAAAGGGAATTAAACCGGTCCGTATGCTTTGTTTTGATCTCTGAAAGCTCCAGAATATATGAACTATCCGATACTGCGCCCATGGCGATATGCGTAATGTTTTTTATTTCGGAGATTATTTTGAGCGCACCCTCGGCAAATATCTGTGCGCTGGCTGTCGCATAAACAGTGGGCAATTCGATAACGGCGGTTGCTCCGCATTTAATTGCACATTCGGCGCGAATCGTTTTGTCGCAAAACGCCGGAAGTCCGGATTGAACAAAAGAGCCGCTCATCATACAAAATATATTATCCGCACCAAGCCGACACACCTCGTCGAACTGATACTTATGTCCTAAATGGAAAGGATTATATTCACAAACGATTGCACAATTTTTCATGTCAATTACTTTACTTTATACCTAAACAAGAGTATAATTATATGTGTATTACAAACTATTGTAACATATAAAGTAGAATTTGTAAATACAATCGGAGGATAATATGAACGATTTACTTACCACTGTACGTGAAAAAGCCAAAAGTCTTAAAAAAACAATTGTACTTGCCGAAGGAGAAGAACCGCGCATTATTACCGCGGCAGCAAAAGTGCAAGCCGAAGGTATTGCCAAAGTCGTATTGCTCGGCAATCCTCAAGTTATAGCACAAAAATGCCCGGGCGCAAACCTTGACGGTGTAAAAATTATAGATATAAGCGCTATAGATATAGAGCCTTACGCACAACTGTTGTACGAGCTTCGCAAAAACAAAGGTATGGATATAGATTCCGCCCATAAGTTTGCGCGTAATCCGCTGTATTTCGGCGTTCTAATGGTAAAGCGCGGTGAGGCGGACGGAATGGTGGCAGGATCGATAAACGCTACAGGCGATGTTTTACGTCCCGCATTACAGATAATAAAGACCGCGCCCGGAATAAAAACCGTCAGTTCGTGTTTCATTATGGTGCTCGATAAAAATTCAAAGTACGGCGAAAACGGAGTAATGATTTTCGGCGACTGTGCCGTCAATCCAAATCCGGACAGCAATCAACTTGCGGATATAGCAATGGCGTCTGCCGACAGCGCTGTAGCTATAGCCGGAATATCTCCCAAAGTTGCGTTGCTTTCATTCTCTACAAAAGGTTCGGCAAAACACGAGCTTGTAGATAAAGTTGCTGCCGCGCTCGAAATAGTCAGATCCGCACGTCCCGACCTTTCGGTGGACGGAGAATTGCAAGCCGATGCTGCGCTTGTACCTACGGTAGCCGATCTTAAAGCCCCGGGCAGCACCGTCGCAGGCAAAGCCAATGTATTGATTTTCCCCGACCTTCAAGCCGGAAATATCGGGTATAAGCTTGTACAGCGTTTGGCAGGCGCAGAAGCTATCGGACCTATCTGTCAAGGCTTTAATAAACCCGTAAACGATCTGTCGCGCGGCTGCAGTAGCGAGGACGTTGTAAACGTCGTAGCCATGACAGCGCTTCAAAGCGCCATTAACAACTGATATATTCGATCACCCATGAAATTCAAAAAGATAACCGTAACATGTTCGACAATAGCTTCCGACGATGTTGCATACGCATTGCACGAATCGGGGAGTATGGGCGAAGTATTCGACGATTACAATAATGTACGTCAAGTCCTCGATGAAAAACGTTGGGACTATGCCGATGCAGCATTGTTTAATGCCGTAGACGGCTGTTATGTGAGCGGTTATTTCGATATGGAAGCCGACGAACAAGCTATTAAAAACAGACTTAGCTCACTCGGAGATGATTTTTCCATACTTAAGATAGATACGGAAATCATCGATTCGGATGAATGGGAAAACGAATGGAAAAAATATTACAAACCGTTTAATATCGGGAAAATAGTAATAGTGCCCGAATGGATAAACTATAATGCCGTCGGTAGCGATATTCCCGTAAAACTTAATCCCGGTTTGGCGTTCGGTACGGGGATGCATGAAACAACATCCATGTGTATCGATTTAATGCAAAGGATAAAGCTAAAGGGCATGCGTGTTCTTGATTTCGGTTGCGGTAGCGGAATCTTGGGCGTTTGTGCAACCGCGCTCGGAGCTGATAGCGTTGTTTTTGCCGATAATGACGAACAGGCGATAAGTGCCACAAAATATAATTGCTCGATCAACAATATAGCCGATCCCGAAGTGTTTTGTAAGGACGTGCGCGAAATGAGCGAACCGGCAGATGTGGTGAT
>CATKFJ010000222.1 GCA_949747725.1 uncultured bacterium | reverse complement strand
GTATATACCCGATGCGGTTTTGTTTGAAAACGGAGAATATACGATAAGAAACACCGTCGAAAAAATAGGCGCAAGTGTGTTTGCCGGACGCGAGGATCTTACAAAAGTTATAATCCCGTCAAGCGTGACCAATATAGCAAAGGGCGCGTTTGAAAACTGTTTGAAACTCGAAAATGTCGAGCTTGCAAATGGCAGCGCGCTTGAAACAATCGAACAGGCGGCGTTTAAAAATTGCGAATTACTCGGCGCGTTTGAATTCCCTGCGTCGCTTACTGCGATAGGCAATGAGGCATTCATCAACTGCTATATGTTTAATAATATAGTCATTCCTAACGGAGTCGCATCTATCGGAGATTCTGCTTTTGCATTGAGTGATGCGTCTGCCGAGGTAATTGCGCGTTCAGTTACGTTAGGTAACGGACTGACGAAAATAGGCAGCTATGCTTTCCGAAACAATAAAGGATTGAGCGTTATAAATATCCCGACGTCTGTTACGGAAATAGGCGGATCGGCTTTTGCAAATTGCGGTTTGACCGATATTCAATTTGCAAGTAGAACAAGCGCAGAGTCGGGAGAAGCGAATTTTTCCGAACTTATCGTTGGCGAAGCCGTGTTTGCCGGTAATACTGTGCTTTCTAATGTGACGCTCCCCGAGGGGCTTGTAGCGGTTTCCGATAGAATGTTTGAAAATTGTTCGAATATGTTGTCGGTTACGATCCCTACTACTGTCGGAAATTATTTCGACGAGAGTAATGCCCCCGTACGCGGAGTAGGAAGACTGGCATTTTCGGGTACAAACTTAAGCGAGCTTGTATTTATTCTCGGCGGAGATAAAGACTTATCTTTCGGCGAAGGATTCCTTAAAGGCACAAGCGTAACGGTTTTGAATCTGCCGACGCGTGTTGCGCCGTTTAACGGATCGTACGATGTGTTTGCAATGGGAACAACGTACAATCCCGATCTGATGTTCATATACAAAGAAGTAGGTCCTTCGCCCGAGGGTACGACCGCCCTTACCGCAGTCAATATCATAACAGAGGTAGTTGACGGTGAGTCGGGCGAGAAATCTTTGGATCTAAACAGCAACGGAAACAGTTTCGCGTCGCTTGACGGAGTGTTGTATCTTAAAGGTTGGACCGAGATCGTATACTGCCCGTCCGGTAAATCGGGCGCGATCGATGTTGCCGCTCAAGTAACCTCGGTGCGAAACAAAGCCTTTGCGGCATGCTCGACAATTATCGGACTCAATTTCTTGGACAACGACGATGAGACGGCGGAGCTTGTTCTAAATGTCGACAAAATGTTCGGAGATTGCGTAAATTTGCAATCGGTGAGACTGCCTAAGCAATTGACTGCAATCGGCGACAGAGTATTCGGTAATATGAGCAGCTTAAACACTGTTACGTTCGCCGATAATTGCAAGCTTAAATCTATAGGTAAAGCCGCATTTTACGGGACTAACATATCGAGTATTGTTTTGCCGTCGGGAGTGGACACAGTAGGATTGACTGTAAACGCTTTGTATTCTTACGGTCCGTTCGGCGGTTGTACGTTATTAAGCAGTGTAACGGTATCGTCCAAAATGAACGGCGAAATGATAGCCGCCGCAATAAAGGGCATTCCGAATTTACAAGACTTGATCATACCTCCTACGAACGATTTGGTAAAACTCAGATCGGGTGTTATTTATGATAAAGGCGAAGCGGAAATAAGCGCCGACGAAAAACATGACGGCTACAGAAT
>CATKFJ010000221.1 GCA_949747725.1 uncultured bacterium | reverse complement strand
TGAGCGATAGCGAACGGAGCGGAGAAATCTTTCAATAAAAAATCCGCAATCCGAATTCTTAATATAATCCTAATTTTAAATGTCTTGACTGTATATAAAAAATGCTGTAAAATATATAAAATGCGAAAATGTAAGTTGAGGATCGTATGAACGAAAAACTCGAAAAATGGGCGGACTTACTGCTCGATACGGGAAAGCGGAATAATCTTGTAAACTATAAGGATACCAAATCGACTTCGGTCGACGTTTTAAAGCCGAGCTTTGCCGATCTTTTCGCCAAAGTGGATAACGGCGCTGTTCTCGAGGCGTACGATCCGCTCGAAAACGTTTCCGCCGATATAAAGATGTCGGCGTACGTAGTGCGCGACAGATACGGCGATAGGCTAAAGAGCAATCGCGCGCTTGTTTACAGCGCTTCGGGCAAGCCGCTCAATGCGCTTAATAATATCGGAAAGCGTGCGCGCACCGCCGTCGAGGAAACGGGCGTAAATATTGCGTACATGGCATTCGGGTTTATAAATTGGACTGAAAGCGACAATTCGCGCGTAGTTATGCGCGCGCCGTTGCTGTTGACGCCCGTGACTATCGAACATGAATCATCCGTCGATCCTTACAAAATAAAAATAGCGGACGACGTTGTGGTAAATCCCACGTTCGAATTCAAGCTGCCAAACGAATACGGCATAAGTCTGCCGGAGTTTGACGATAATGCGGTAGAGTATCTCGAACAGGTAGGCGGTATATTGTCCAAACTCGGTTGGACTGTTTCGGATGATATAAAAATAGGCATATTTTCATTCCTTAAGATAAACATGTACACCGATCTTAAGGATAACGAGACGGCAATACTAAAAAACAATGTTGTGCGCGCGCTTATCGGCGAGCCTGTTCATTTCGATAACGATCGATCGTCGGAAAATGAACCGAATAATACGGCGTATGACGAACAGCACAACGTAGTGGACGCCGACTCGAGCCAGGCGGAAGCCATAGCCATGGCGAAATCGGGCAAAAGTTTTGTGTTGCAAGGACCGCCGGGGACGGGCAAAAGTCAGACTATAACAAACATCATATCCGAGTGTTTGGCGGACGGCAAAAAGGTGCTGTTCGTGTCCGAAAAGCTCGCGGCTTTGAACGTCGTTTACGAAAAACTCCGCCGTGCGGGCTTGGAAGAATTCTGTCTCGAATTGCACAGTCACAAGTCTAATAAAAAGGCGATAATTGACGAACTGTGCCGCACGCTCAAAAAATCGCGCAGCGGAGTGTCCGAGCGCGCGCGGCGCGAGCTTGATACAAAGCGTCGGCTTCAAGAGCAATTGGACGGATATTCCGCAGAACTGCACGCGGTCCGTCCCGTCATAAATAAAACTTTGTACGCGCTTTTCGAAGAATATTCGGCGTGTCGAACGGCGCCGGATATAGATTTTATAGTGTCGAACATTGCCGAACGCGGCGACGATTATGCCGAACGCGCATTGAGTATACTGTCGCGTTATGCCGCATATATCCCGTCGGTGGGCGCCGATTACCGCGATAATATTTGGTACGGCTACAATAAGACAGATTATACTTACGAGGGCGTAGTACGTCTTAAAAGCGATTTGAACGCATTGGAAAGAGAGACCGACGTGCTTATCGGTATGCGCGACCGTTTAAAAACGGTCTGCGGCATCGACGCGGACAGCATAGACAAAGCGGTTGCTACGGGCGAGTTTTTAAAGGTTTTGACCGAAAGCGAGTTCTTTACGCCCGAGCTGTTCGGCGCGGACGTTACGGCGGTAAAAAAGACCGTCGAGAGGCTGTCCGATCTTGCGAAAGTTATAGACGAGTACAGGCTTAAAATAGACGCCGTGTATAATGAACAAGTGTACGGCATGGACGCGCACGACGTGTACCGCAAGCTTACGGGCAAATATTCGGGCGTGCTGTCGCGCATGTTCGGCGGCGAATATAAGCGCATAATGAACGAGCTTAAAAGCCTCAAAAAAGACGGTAAGCGTCCAAAGTACAAAGAGGCTGTCGCCGCAATGTACTCGCTCGATATTTACAAGCAGAACCGCGCAGAGTACGACGGCTTGGCGGAAAACGTAATAGGTATGTTGGGCGGCGGTTACAACGATACGGATACCGATTTCAACAGACTGATCCATGAGCTTAGAAAGCTCGATAATCTTATTAAGGTCGGCGTCGGTACGGAAGGGTTTAAGAGCATGACGGCGGAGCAGTTCGCCGCGGTCAAGACCGAGTCGGTTTCCGTATCGGAAGAGTATGCTCGCGTCTATTCCGAGTATTTCGACCGCAACAAGCATGTGGCGTCGAGTTTCGATAAAAACGAATACGACGTAATGTCTGCGCCGCTTGCCGAGCTTAAAAACAAGGTGCATAACTGTGCGGCGAATACCGATAAACTAAGCGGTTGGTGCGAGTTTGTGCGCCTGCTCGGGCGCATTGCCGACGAGGGGCTTTCCGAATACATATCCGAAACTATCCGTTTGGCGGTAAAGCCGGAATACATTGCGCCGGCGTTCGAAAAACTGTTCTGCAGGCAGTGGATAGAATACGTTATACGGTCG
>CATKFJ010000220.1 GCA_949747725.1 uncultured bacterium | reverse complement strand
GTCTCTTATACACATCTTTCACGCGCTTCGAGTCTTAACCCGTCCACTGTACGGTAATCGAGATCCGACGGCAACCGCATATTTTCAAGCCGCGATTTTTCTCTTAGCTCGGCGCTCTGTCTGCGCAGATAACTGTCGTAACGTATTTGCGCGTACACTTCGAGACGCGCGGACGGCATTATTCCGTCAAGCTCGGGCGAATGTTTTTCGAACAACTCAAGGGTGACCGACGGTCGGCGCAATATTTCGTCAACGCGCATGGCGCGATGCACGGGAGCTTCTCCGCCATCGGCAAGTATAGCGTCTGTTTTGTCCTGCGGAACTACGCGCTGCAATCTTTCCAGACAGCGCGCTATGTCTTTCTTTTTCTTGTTTAAAAGTTTTTTACGCTCGGGCGATCCCGTACCGTACTTTTCGGCAAGCTCTGTAAGTCTTAAGTCGGCGTTATCCTGTCTTAAACTCAGTCTGCATTCGGCTCTGCCCGTAAGCATTCTGTACGGCTCGTCGCTGCCGACGGTCACAAGATCGTCGGCCATAACGCCTATATAACTGTTCGTTCTGTCAAGCACCAGCGGCGAAAGTCCGCGCAAATACGCCGACGCATTTATGCCGGCAAGCATGCCCTGCGCCGCCGCCTCCTCGTAGCCGCTCGTGCCGTTTACCTGTCCGGCAAAGAACAAGCCGTTTATGCGCTTGCTCATAAGCGACGGATAAAGCTCGCGCGCGTCTATACATTCGTACTCTATCGCGTACGCGTCGCGTACAACGTCCGCGTTTTCCAGACCGACGATAGACCGATACATCTCGCGCTGAACGTCGGGCGGAAGCGAAGTCGATATGCCCTGTATATACCATTCATCCGTGCCTTCGCCTTCCGGCTCCAAAAAGAACGTATGCCGCGGCTTGTCCGCAAACCTGACTATCTTATCCTCTATCGACGGACAGTACCGCGCGCCCGTGCCGGTAATAAGCCCGAGCTTACGCGGCGATGAACCCAAAGCGCCGCGTATTATCTCGTGCGTGCGTTCGTTGGTATATCCGAGATAACACACCGAAGTGTTTTTAGGCTGTTTTTTTGTAAGCGCCGAAAACGTATAAGGTACCTCGTCGCCGCTTTGTATCTCCAACCGTCCGAAATCTATGGAACGACCCGACAGCCGCGCCGGAGTACCCGTTTTGAACCGCCTAAGCTCAAACCCCAATGCGCGCAAAGAACTTGCAAGATATTCGCTGCGGCAGAAACATACGGGACCGTGATTTTGCACCGACTTACCGCAAATAATAGTGCTGTCCATGTACACGCCCGACGCAATAACTACCGCGCGCGCACGGTATACCGAACCCGTAACGCACTCCACCGTAAAATCATTGCCGCAGTGAACGATGCTTTTTATCTCGTCCTGACGCATCGTAAGGTTGTCCGCGCTTTCGAGCGCACGTTTGCAAAACGCATGGTACTTGTATTTATCCGCTTGCGCTCGAAGCGACCGCACCGCCAGGCCCTTAGACGAATTGAGCATGCGGATCTGCGTCGCGCACGCGTCGGCGGCTATACCCATAAATCCGCCTAGCGCGTCAAGCTCGCGCACAAGATGTCCCTTGCCAGTGCCGCCTATAGACGGATTGCACGCCATATATCCGACGTTATCCACCGTTATGGACGTAACAAGCGTCTTCGCGCCCGTCTTTGCAAGCGCAAGCGCGGCTTCTATTCCGGCGTGTCCGGCGCCTATAACTATCGCATCGTAAAAAATTTCCATTGTCTTGCCTATTTACCTATATCTCGCTCCCGAAGAATATCCCCGTATCAAACGATAAACAGATATATCAACTGTATGCAAAGAAGCAAGTATCCGCCGATCTTTATCACCGTTATCGCAAAAATACTCGGCTCGTTGTACTCGTCCGGAGTGTCTTTAGCGCGGTAAAATATCGACATTATCCGATTATTCAGCTTAGCCAAAGGTTCGGCAAATCTGAGAATGACTATTCCGATAACCGCTATCGCCGACAATATCGTTATAAACCAACCGTTAACGGGCTTATACAGAGCAAATATCATTGCGACAAGACCTGTCATAATTATTTGTATGACCATCAATATATTATCTATATTCAATATCTTTTTCATAATCTACCCCTCTACCAACGTGTAATCATACACTCCCGATATCGATACTACATTCACAGCAACTTCCGGAATAGTCGGATAAAGGGTATAAAACGGAAATGTATAGTGAACCGTATCCGAAAAAGTATAAGGGCTGCTCGGATCCAAATATCCTATATGAAGCGTAAGCGGTTCGAAATCCGAATATTTGCTTATTATCTCGACTGAGATTTCCAAATCGCTTATAGCGCGGTACGGCGCGGCAACAATATAGAATGTATATTTAAAATCCATTTCGTTACCGCCGCCGTGCCCCGTACCTATTCGGCACCCCGCTTGCAAGTAATCCTCATAATTATCTATAGTTATCGTTCCCGAATTTTTATCGACGCGGTTGACTGATGCAACGCCCATGCCCACGCAACCGATAACAACGATTATCGCGGTTATAAGTATATCCAAAGCCGCCGTCCTACTTTTTACTATCTGCATATCTTTTACCTTTCACGCTTTTTATTAAGTATATGCGTCAATCACGTGGTCTTGACGTCTATCCACATGCTGTCCAGCTCGGTGCTCCATGCCTTACCGAAATCGCGCATAACTCCGCAGCGCGCAAGCACGTCTTCGGGCGGAAACAACATGTCGATGTACATATCTTTAAACCAATCGTCCTTTTCGAAAAACACGCTGTCCTCGTCGCTGCCGTCGTCCTCTTCGAGCGCGGCTTTTGCGTCCGCCATAACGCTTGCGCTCGCCATTGACGCGCCCATATAATCGAAGTTGCGCATAGCGAAATCGTAATCGTCGTCGTAAGTGTTTATGAATTTAAGAAAATAATTTGCGGCTGTAACGTTGCCGGCATATTTGGGAATGATCCAGCCGTCCACCCAAACGTTGCTACCCTCTTCGGGTACTTCGTAATAAAAATGCTCTCCGCCGTCCTCTTGCATTATAAGGCAAGTATCGCACGACCAAAACAGTCCGAGCCACGCTTCGGT